>CAJXRJ010000486.1 GCA_913058555.1 uncultured bacterium | reverse complement strand
ATCTACACACTGCATATCGTCGGCAGCGTCAGATGTGTATAAGAGACAGCACCCGCTGGGCGCTCGGATTCCCGGTCTTGATGCACTTCCCGGGCTCCGCAGCCGGGCCCTCGCCCTCGAGGGGGATGCAGCGCAGCGTCGCCTTGGTGGCGTCTTTGATGGCGAGCTCCGTTTCGGAGGTGCCGTCCCAATGGGCGTAGACGAACTGGCTCTTCGAGCCCTCAAAGCACGCGACGAAGTCGTCCCAGCTGTCCACGGACACCGTATTGGCCTCTCGCATGGCGAGGGCCCGGTCGTAGAGCTGCTTCTGGAACGCGTCCAGGCGCTCACCGACCGCCACGCCAAGGCCGTCCCAGGGGAGGATCTCCTTAACGGGGCGGCCACGCTCGTCGAGCTCGGCGAGGCGCATCTTCGACATGACCGAGCGCCCTTCGAGGTCGCGCGGCCCGAGCTCGAGGCGAATGGGCACGCCCTTGCGCTCCCAGTCGTAGTACTTGGCGCCCGGCTTCATGCCCTCGCGCTTGTCGACCTCGACCCGCAGCCCATCGTCCTTCAGCTCTGCGGCCAGCTTGTCGGCCGCTTCGTACACGGCCGCCTTCTCGTCGTCTTTCCGGTAGATCGGCACGATCACCACATGGATCGGGGCGAGCTTCGGCGGGACGACCAGGCCGTCGTCGTCGGAGTGCGTCATGATCAGCGCACCGATCAGGCGCGTCGATACGCCCCAGGACGTCTGCCAGACGAAGTCGCGCTCGCCCTCGGCGTTCTGGAACGTCACGTCGAAGGCCTTACCGAAATTCTGGCCCAGGTCGTGGCTCGTGCCGCATTGGAGGGCTTTCCCGTCCTGCATGAGCGCTTCGATCGTCTGGGTTTCGACGGCGCCAGCGAAGCGTTCATTCGCGCTCTTGATGCCGCGAACGACCGGCATTGCCATCATCTCCCTGGCGAAGTCGCTGTAGACGTTCAGCATGCGCCGGACTTCTTCACGGGCTTCGACGTGGGTCGAGTGGGCCGTGTGACCCTCCTGCCAATAGAACTCGCCGGTGCGCAGGAAGAGCCGCGTACGGAGCTCCCAGCGCATGACGTTCGCCCATTGGTTGATGAGCATCGGCAGGTCGCGATGGGAGTCGATCCACTTCGAGAAGAAGTGTCCGATGATCGTCTCGGACGTCGGGCGGATCACGTACGGCTCTTCGAGCTCCTTGCCGCCGGCCTGGGTGACCACGGCCAACTCCGGGGCAAAGCCCTCAACGTGCTCGGCCTCCTTGTTGATGAAGCTCATCGGAATGAGCAGGGGGAACGCCGCGTTCTTGTGACCGGTCTCCTTGAAACGGCGGTCGAGGTCCTGCTGCATCGCCTCCCAGATGGCATAGCCATGGGGCTTGATGACCATGCAGCCCTTCACGACCCCCGCTACCTCCGCGAGGTCGGCTTGGGCGATGACGTCCTGGTACCACTGCGCGTAGTCCTCTGCGCGCGTCTTGATCTTGGCCTCAGCCACAGTCGCTACTCCTTTTGGTTCGGAGGGGTTCAGGCGGTCCGGGAGCTCCCCCTTTGGAGACCCCGCCGCGCCCGATTTGGCCGAGGAGGGTAGCGTGGGGCGGCGAGGTAGACTATTCGGGCCCTGCGCAATCCGCCGGCCGACCGGCCAGGGGCGCCCCTGGACTCTCTCTACGCCTCTCCGGCCGCATTCCTCGCGGCCCGCCGGAATCCACTCTGGCACCGACTCCCGGTATCCCATCCCGCCACCGACCATGACCGACGCCCAGCTCACGATCACGCCCGACATGACCATGGAGACGATCCTCCAGGTCGCCCCCGCGGCCCAGCGCGCCCTCTTCCAGCGCTACCACGTTGGCGGATGCTCGGCCTGTGGATTCCAGCCCGAGGACACGCTGGCCCAAGTGGCGAAGGATCACAACATCCTCGATATGAAGGACGTGATCGAGACGATCATCCGTGCGGAGACGATGGACCGGGACCGCCAGCTCGACCCGGCAGAGGTCCAGGCCTTGACCGCGGACGGCGCGGAGTTCACCTTCCTCGACGTCCGGACGCCGGACGAGCGCGAGGCGGCGGCGGCCGAGGGCTCCGAGCCCCTCGATTACGACGCGTCGGACAAGTACATGTCCCTCCCGAAGGACCACAAGATCGTTTTCGTCTGTGCAAACGGCGACCGATCCCTGGACGTGGCGAGCTACTTCCTGGGCCACGGCTTCACGGAAGTCTTCGCGGTGCGGGGCGGCCTCGCCGCCTGGCACGCATCCTGAGCCCCACAGGCGGCTCTATTCGACGACGTCGCCGTCGATAGCGATCAGTCCAGAACGCTCGCGAATGACGACTTCCCGGCGTTCGCCGCGGTATTCGATCGTGACCGCGACGGAATCGATCGGCATGCCGTTGCGGTCAAACACGACGCAGCCGGGCTTTGCGGGCGTCACGTCGACGATCGAGACCCCCCGAAACACCGCGTCGAACGGATAATCGCGCACGAACGGGCCGTCGCCGTAGGGCGAGAGCAGAGGCTCCCCGGCCCCGTCCGTGATCTGGTAGCCGTTCCCGTCTTCGTCAAACCGAATCCAAAGGGCCTCTTCGTAAAGGGCCGCCCGATTCTGAACCTCCCGCAGGTCCTTGGCGAGCAGGTTTGCAGCTCCGTCGAGGGTGACCGCTGGTCGACCGAAGTACGCCGGGATGCCGACGCTCGCGATGACCGTCAAGCCCACGAGCAGGATCATCAGCTCGAGGATCGTGAAGCCGGCTCGCCTGGGGAGAACAGCGTCTCCGGCGCGTAGCCGAGCAGGCAGGTGGCCCTGCGGCCTGGCGATGTGGGGGGAAGTGCGGCCCATGGCGGTCGTGCCCTAGGGATCGGCAGGCGCGCGGCGCCCCCTTGAGGTGGATTCCGACTGGACCGAAAGGCCTTCCTTTGGGGCCTGCTGTAGCCCGTCAGCCTTCGTTGACCGCGCCGTCTGCCTGGAGCGACTCCAAAGCTTCGATCAAGGAGTCCGGCATGACGGGCTTCTGCAGGCAGGTCTCGTTCTGAAACCGCTCAGGAAAGTCCCGGTGGGAGACGAAGCCAGTCAAGAAGACGAAAGGCACGCCCCGTTCCCGGAGCTTCTCGGCGACGGGAAAGGACATCTCTTCCCCGAGATCGACGTCGAGAATCGCCACGGCGAAACGACGTTCTGCGAGCTCTTCGACCGCGGCCTTGCCCGTTGCGACCGGCCCGACGACCGTCCAGCCATAGGCCGAGAGCGCAAAGGCCATGGACTCCGCGAGCACTGGGTTGTCCTCGACGACGAGGACGGTGCGGGGATCGATTACTGGACTAGGCATGTCTCGAGGGTCGGTCAGCGGAATCGAATGGCTTGTCTCTCACCGCGCCAGGTTTACGCCGTTACTCGGCCTTTGCCTAGGGAGCTCCCAGCGGCAATTCTCGGCTTGGCCCCCATGGTGGGAAGTGAATGCCCTTGCCAGGTAGGGGTTTATCCCTATTCCTGGTGGCCTTTGGGATCGCCTTCGGCATGCCCTCGGATGGCGGCACCCTGGAGGGTAACGGGAACGTTGCCAGGGTTGGCGGAGAGAATCATACCCGCGACAGGGTGGCTCTAGTGCGTACTTCCTTCACCGGGTGCTGGGGGGAAGGAGCCCCCGGGTTCGACGTGGGTCGTGCCCGAAGGGGCTGCCTACACGCGACTGCCGACGGCCGCCGCGACGCTCTCGAATCCATCGGCTTGCGCGGCCTTCACGAGGCCCTTGGCGATCTTTCCGACCAGGCCGGGGCCCTCGAACACGAGCCCGGTGTAGATCTCGATCAGGTCAGCCCCCGAAACAACGCGGTCGTAGGCGGATTCGACGGAGTCGATCCCACCGACACCAATGATCGGGGCCGATCCCTCGAGCCTGCGACGAAGGTGCTTCACGAGCGCCAACGAGCGCTCCCGCACCGGGCGCCCGCTCAGGCCGCCCTTGCCGATCGAGGCCAGCTTCGCCGGAGCGGTTTGGAGGCCCTGGCGATCGGAGGCCGTGTTGGTGGCAACAAACCCCGCGGCGCCGCATTCCAAACTCAGCGCGATCAACTCGTCCACGGGGCCGGTATCGAAATCGACGGCCGGTGGTGGCGAGAGCTTCACGAGCAAAGGCACGCTCGAGCGTCCGGGAAGAGCCGCTTGCCGATCCCGTTCCGTCGCCACTGCCCGTACGAGGGGAGCGAGTGCCTCAGGGTCTTCGAAGGTCTTGCCCTCCGCGGTGTTGGGGCAGGAAACGTTGATGACCACGAAGTCGCCGTGGGGGAGGAGGTGCCGCGTGGACTCCACGAAGTCGTCGATGCCGGCCTGGCCGAGGATCGACGGGTCGTGGGTCTTTGCGATGTTGATCCCAATGGGAAAGCCCTTCGGGCGGCGCAGGTCCCCGATGCGTCGCGCCACGCGTTCCGCGCCGTGGTTGTTCAGGCCCATCCGGTTGATCAGCGCGCCGTCATCGGGCAGTCGGAACGCCCGTGGCTTCGGGTTGCCGTCGCTGGGACGGGCGCTCACGGAACCAACCTCGCAGAAGCCCGCGCCGATCTGGTTCCAGAGGGGGATCAGCTCGGCGTTCTTGTCGAGGCCCGCGGCAATGCCCACGGGGCACTCAAATTCGAGGCCCATGACGCGGGAACGCAGCGCCGTGCGGTCCGCTTCGGAGAGTCGTGGACGGAAGAGGCCCCGGGTGATTGGGCCGAGCCGTTGGCCAATGCGCCCTGCGCGCATGCCGGCGTGGTGGGCCGATTCCGCGGACAGTCGAAACAAGAGCGGGCGCAGCGCAGAGTAGACCGACATGGCCCGGAGAATACCGCGCCCTGCGCCGTTCCTGTGCCCCGGTCGATCAGCTAATCGGGCGAACCCCGCGCCGGCCCTCCGGCTTCCCCCCTCGAACCGCTAGGGGCGCGGCATTCGAACCAGCCGCGCGACACGGCCTTTGGGCCCAGCAAACCAGACCGTGCCATCCCCTGCGGCGACATCGACGCAGTGGAAGCCCTCGTTCGAAAACGGCTCCCACGTGCGGCCACCGTCCCGCGAGACATCGGTCCCGGTCTGGCCGGTTGCTAGGAATTCGGGTTGGGTGCCCTCGGCGCCCGCCACGCAAGTGGATCCAGCCCGCTGTCCCCTCGGACCCACAAGCGGCTTGTGCCAAGTGGCGCCGTGATCCTCCGTCCAGGCGGCGTTCTGCAGCCCCCCGACGTCCCGCGTCTGGAAGTCCCCGCCAACGACGATGCCAGCGCCCGACCGGTGCCATGCCACGGAGAACGCCCCTGCCGAAGGCTTCGGCGCAGGCATCGGCAGGTCCACTGCCTCCCACGTGGCGCTGAGGTCGGGGGTGCTCCAAAGGCGCGCCTTCGCATCGCTGGCCCCGGTAACGAAGGCTGCATCCTGGGTCCCGAGGGCGCGGAGGCCCGTTCCGCTCGCAGCGAATGCGGCTTCGCCCCCTGCGAGGGCCAACGGGGCATCTATTCCAGGCTGCCACGTCGCCCCGCCGTCGACGGTCACGAGGATCCGGAATCGCCCGTCCGCCAGGGGGTCTCCGTAGGCAATGCCACGCTTTTCATCCCAGAAGTCGAACCCGTCCAGGAAGGACTTCTCGTCTGTCTCCCTGCGCTGCTCCGTCCAGTGGGCACCGCCGTCCTCGGTGTACAGAATGCGCGACGCCTCGCCCGGCCCGGCGGTCATGATCCAAGCTCGCCCAGCGTCCAAGGCGTGGACATCCCGAACGTCTAGACCGTCGATCGACGGGGGCGCCACTTGCGCCCATGTCGTGCCCCCGTCGGTGGTCAAGGCCACGGTCGCGCCGCTCCCGGTGGCCCAGGCAACGTCGGCGGAGACTGCGGCGAGCCCGCGCAGGCTCGACGGCCAGCCGATGGAGCTCACTT
>CAJXRJ010000485.1 GCA_913058555.1 uncultured bacterium | reverse complement strand
TCTACACACTGCATATCGTCGGCAGCGTCAGATGTGTATAAGAGACAGCTCGACGTGCGCTCCGCCCTCGACGCCAAAGGAGTCCTCCTGGGCGCCGTGGTCAAGAGCCTCGACGGCAAGCACTCCTTCGAGATGTCCGGCGCCGAGGATGGCCTTGAGGTCCCCACGGGCCGCTATCGCCTCATCAGCGCTTCGATCGGCCTGGGCGACGCCCGGGTCACCGTGGACGCCCGCCGTATGCGAGCCATGTCCGTCAAGACGGGGGCTGAGACCCGCCTGGCGTGGGGCGCGCCCATCAAGGCGACTTTTGACATCGACCACAACGGCGGCGACATCGTCCTCGACCCCTCCAAGGTCCGGTACGTCGGCGCGGCCGGCGAGCGCTGGATTGGCTGGAACCCGGTGGGCAAGAGCCCTGAGTTCTCGATCAAGGAGAAGGCCACCGGCGATGTCCTGGTGGACGTCGTCTTCCCCGGCTCCTGCTGAGGCCGCGGCTTCGTACCGGCCGTCGTGAACGTGCCGACCCAAGACATCGAAATCGAAATGACCGCGCAGACCTGGGCCTTTGGCGAGGTCCAAGGCTCCCCCCGGGGAACGAACTGAGCGAGTCCACCGCGGTGCTTGCCCCCGGGTGAGCGCCCTGCGCCAGAGCGCTAGATAGGGCCCGGATCGACCATCAACGTCGACCCGGGCCCTGTCCTTGCTACAGGGGTCAGGCGGCCGATGTTTCGCCCGTGCTTCCCTATTGTTCCCGAGCCGATACGAACCGAGTACGTGTGAGGTAACTCGGCTGGCGGTCAGGGCGCACTTCAAGGAAGATCCTCCCATGGGATCCGTCCACCGCTCCGTGAAGTTGATTCTCACCGCCATCGCACCTTTGCTTGCCCTCGGGCTCGGCCTGGCGAAACCGGCGGCCGCGGCCCCCCAAGGGGGGGGAGGCACGATCCCGGTCCAGGTGATTGCCGGCCGGCTCGTGGTGTCCTGCGATGTTTCCACGGCGGCCCAGAGGCTGCCCGTCAACCTCTTCCTCGAGGTGGAGGGGCGCCATGGGCTCCAGCTGCACAACAAGGCAGCGGCGGGGCTTAAGGCGGAGACCGCAAGTGGGCAGAAGCGGCCCATCACGATCCACTTCCCCGACTTCGAGGTCACCGTGCCGGGCCGCGAGCTCGGGGACGAGGACCTCTTCGAGGAGTTCACGAAGTACAACTCCGAGGAGATGGGCGAGAACGCCCTCGTCGGTTCCATCGGCGTTGAGATCCTCAAGGACTGGACCGTGACCTTCGACGTGGGGAACGGCGCGGTGCGGCTCGCGCCGCCCACGGAGCTCCAGGGCGCGCCACCGACCTCGGTTCGCGTCGAAGGCGACGGCACGATCGTTGCCCCGCTGACGCTCATCGACGAAATGGCGTGGCTCCCCGTGCGCTGGTCCGACGGGAAGCCCGGCGGGATGATGCTCGGGAGCGGCGTCTACGATTCGCGCATCGACATTCGCGCGGCGCGCCAGCGTGGCAAGCCAGCGGGGGACGTGGGTGCCCTGAAGATCGGCAGCGTCGACTTCGCGAGTTTCGTTGCGTTCCGTCCCGAGCCGGTCGTGCAAGTGCACCCCGACGGCGTTGTGGGGGTGACGGGCATCAACCTGCTCGAGTGCCTCGAAATCACCGTCAACCGTTCCCAGCGCGAGCTGCGCCTGCGGGCCACGAAGAAGCCGTCCTTCCCCTCTGAAGACCTAGAGTTCTTCCGGGCCCGCGCGGACGAGGACCCCGAAGCGCTCCAGGCATTCCTCGAGAAGCACGGCGGCCGCGGCGACGACAAGAAGGAGCCCGTGCGCCTCGCCCACGAAGCGGCGCGGCTGCTCCTCGACTACCGCCTCACGGACCTCGCCGAAGAAGCCCAGGTCCAGGACAGCGTGCAGTGGATCTTCGACACGATGAAGGGCGACCTGCGCACGACGCGCATGCTCGACCTCATGAAGGAGATGGCGGACGCCGGCGAGAACGCCGTGGTGATCGCTGCGGGCAAGCTCGGCATCGAAGCCGGGCGCGACGACCGCTACCCCAACGCCGTCCACGAGGTCCATGGCCGTCTTGGGCGCACCCTGATGGACGAGGGGGAATCGGACGGTGCCTGGCGGCATTTGCTTTCCGCTGCCTTCGGCCTGCCCGAGGACGGGCGCATCAACTACGACCTGGGCCGCTTCTACGAGCAGCAGAAGCGCTACCGCCGCGCCTACTCGCGCTACGTGCAGAGCGTGATCAAGCCCGAGGCCGGCGGCCTCGCCATCGAGGCCCTCCAGCGAGTCCAGCCCCTCATGGAAGAAGCGGGCGAAGGCGGCGAGGCGTTCTCGGTGGACACGATCGAGCGCATGATCGCGGGCAAGGTCAGGAGCTTCGGTGCGGCGTCGAAGTTCATTGCGACCGAGGAGCAGCCATGCAACCGCATCGTGCTTGCCGAGTTCTTCACCAACGGCCACTACGGCAACGAGACCCGCGGCGGCGCCATTGGCGGGGCCCTCGGGTTCGAGGGACTTATCACCCACTTCGGGCCGGACGAGATGGCCTTCCTCGAGTACCACCTACCGAAGCCCCAGCCCGATTCGCTGTGTACGAGCCTCGCGGAAGCGCGGGCGGCCCAGCTCGGCGTGGCCGATCCGAACGTGATCGTCCTGGACGGCCAGGTCGGGTCCCCCGGAGCCGGCAAGTGGCGCGACGCAGAGGCGATCTACACCCGCGCACGTCGCGCGGCCCTGGAGCGCATGTCGGAGTTTGGCGATTACGAAGTCGAGGTCGAGGCGCTCATCGAAGACGGCAAGATCACCGGATCGGCGTCGGCTTTTGGCCCCGCCGAGGGTGGCATGCGACTGCAGGTTGTGCTCGCGGAAAAGGGCGTGCTCTACCCCGGCGGCAGCGGTGTCATCGTGCACCGCTACGTGGCGCGGGCGTCCCTCCTGAAGTCGGACGAAGGCATTCCCTTTGATCTCGACGAGCAGGAGGACGCGTTCTTCGAACACACCTTCGCCGAGGTCGAAACGGACCTCGTGGCTCACCTTGAAGGTCTCGAGGCGCGCGGGATCGGAACGGCCCCGCGCATCTCGACCAAGATGGATCCGAACCAAGCGCGCGTGATCGCGATCTTGTACGACGGCAGCACCGGCGCGGTCCTGGCGGCCTCGTCCTGCATCCCAGTGGGCGTCGAGAGTGAAGACGCTGAGGTCGCCGTGCCGGCCGCCAAACGGAAAGACAAATGAGCCCACAGGATCAGCTACGGAGCGACCTCGATCGCATCGCCGAACGCAACGGTGACGCCATGTCCGCGGCCCGTGCCCGGACGGTGTTCGGACTGTCGCTAGGCAAGGCCCTCCCTCTCCTCGCCGCGATTCCGGGGCTCTACGCCCTGGCGCAGCTCGGGGCGTGGACCAAGGATGAGCCCGCCCATGGCGTGCCGATCTTGGTCGTCGCTGCCCTGGCAGCGGCCCTGCCCTTTGGCTGGGCCGCCATCAAGTCATGGACAGCGCGCCGCGAAGGAACGGACCGCGCCGCAGCTCTGGGTGCCGTGGACGGGCGACTCGAGCTCGAAGGGCGCCTCCTGGCGGCCGATGAGTTCACCGCGAAGGATGCCCGGTCGGCGTTTGAGATGGCGGCCATCGAAGACGCCGCGACGAAAAGCTCCCAGGCCCTCAGCGCGAACCTCGACTTCGCCTCTGTGGTCACCGATTCCAAGCGCCCTGCCCTGGCGTGGGGCGCGGCGGGGGCGGTGTTGCTCGTGCTCAGCGTTTGGTTTGCGAGCCTCGAGCGTCACCCAAGGGTGGACCCAGCGTCCGACCAGGACGTGGCCCAGGCCGGAATGGGAGCCCTGACGCCCCCGGTGGAGCCGCGCCCGGACGGTGCGCCCAAGAAGACCGACCAGGACGTGCCCGCGCCTGTGGCCGCGGCCGATCGGAAGGTCGCAGCGGCCGCCGCGTCGAAGCCCTCGGACGTCTCGCCCGAGGTGTCGAACGAGGCCAAGGAAAGCTCTGGGAAGACCGGCGCAGGCCGCTCGTCGGGCGCCATGTCGTCATCGGCGGCGAGCGAGTCCAAGAGTTCGCCGTCGAGCCAAGGCCAGCCCACGGATCCTTCGAAGGACGTCAAAAAGCCCAAGCCGGCGGACAAGAAGAAGCCGAAGGACACCGGAGCCGACCCCAAGCCGGAAGAGTCCCCTGAGAACGAACAGTCCGGCGCCACCGCAGGCAAGGGCTCGTCCAAGGGCTCCAACAAGAACCCAACGGCCTCCGACTGGAAGAGCCGCGACCAGGTCACCGACGCCGACGACCAAGAGGTGGAAGACGACGAAGAGACCGACGAGGACGAAGAGGAGCAGGAGAACCGCGGCGGAGTTCAACCGAGCCTCCGCGACCGACGTCCGCCGGTGAGCCGCGATCTCCAGATCGGATTTGGCAACCGCCCAAGCCCCGACGCCAACGGCCGCGGTGGCCCCTCCGAGCAAAAGAAGTCCCGGGGCGTTGCGTCCCTCGTCCTCGGGGTCCCGATCCCTGACCGCATCAAAGGCCGCCCGGGTCCGGGTCCCACGAAGATCACCCAAGAGCGCATCGAGCCGGACGCGGAAGAGTCGAGCCAGATCACAGCGGCGAACCGCAAGCCGCGCAGCACGCCGCTCAAGCGTCCCTCGACCGTTGAGCTCGACGCTTCTTTGCGGAAGCTCGTCCAGAGCTACTTCCTCAAGCGTCGCGCGATGCCCTAGCTCGCGCCCGCAACCTACGTTCATTTCTCCCAACGCCCCCCCCCGCTTCTAACCCCTTCCCTATGTCCGATTCCAACGCCGACAAGGCCCGCGCCGACGCGCAGCGCTTCCGCGAGACCTACGACGCGATCCATACCGAAGTCTCCCGCATGATGGTGGGGCAGAACGATGTCATCGAGGGCGTGTTGACCGCACTCCTTGCGGGTGGCCACGTCCTCCTCGAAGGCGTTCCGGGGCTGGGCAAGACGATGCTGGTTTCTTCGCTCGGCAAGGCCGTGGACCTCAGCTTCAGTCGGATCCAGTTCACGCCGGACATGATGCCGGCGGATGTGCGCGGCACCGCGGTCCTGGTGGACACGGAGGGCGGCGGCCATCAGCTCGAATTCGAGGAGGGCCCCATCGTGGCCAACCTCGTGCTCGCGGATGAGATTAACCGCGCAACACCGAAGACCCAGTCGGCGCTGCTCGAGGCCATGCAGGAGCGCCAGGTCACCGTTGGCAAGCGAACGATCAAGCTCGAGGAGCCGTTCTGCGTCATGGCGACCCAGAACCCGGTGGAGCAGGAAGGCACCTACCCGCTTCCGGAGGCCCAGCTCGACCGCTTCCTCTTCAAGCTCGTCGTGGGCTATCCCGAAGAGGCCGACTACAAGGAGATCATTCGCCGCACGACCACGACCGACGAGGTGTCCCTCAAGTCAGTGTCCACGGGCGCCACGATCAACGAACTGCGCCGCACCGTGCGCTCGGTCCCGTGCCCGGATCACGCCGAGGACTACGCGATCCGATTGGTCATGGCGACCCAGCCCGGCTCCGACTACGCGCCCGGCATCGTCAACCAGTTCGTGTCGCTGGGCTCCAGCCCCCGTGGCGCCCAGGCGCTGATCCTTGGCGCGAAAGTCAAGGCCCTGCTCGCGGGCCGCTTCGCCGTGGGCGCCGAGGACATCGCCGCCGTCGCGATGCCCGTCTTGCGCCACCGCGTGCTGCTCGGCTTCGAAGGCCTCTCGGAGGGCATCACCACCGACCAGGTCGTGGAAGAAGTCCTGGCGAAGCTGCCGCGCCCCACTGAAGTCGCCACTAGCTGACATGCTTGGCACTGAAGAGCTTTTCGACACCGCCTTCTTGGAGGCGGCACAGCGCCTCCGTCTCGTGGCGCGCCGCGTGGCGCCCCGGGGCCGTTTTGCGGA
>CAJXRJ010000484.1 GCA_913058555.1 uncultured bacterium | reverse complement strand
CCTCTCCTGCACTCCCTTCCCCATGACCAAGACCCTGACCCTCGCGGCGCTCTCGATGTGCGCTGCCCCTGCCTTTGCCCAAGGCGCCGATGAGTGCGCCGCCGCGGTACCCCTCGGCACCGGACCCACCACGGTCGCTTTCGACACGAACGTCTGCACCGACACGGGCGTCGCCGCCACGACGAGCTCTCAGCAGCAATGTGCCAGCCTTTCCGTCGACGTGTGGTTCAAGTACGTCGCTCAGACGACGGGCCTCGCCAGTTTCGACACCTGCAACAACGCGACCTTCGACACCGAAATCGCGGTCTGGGAAGGCAGCGACTGCGGCACATTTGTCGGCCTCGGCTGCAACGACGATGCCTTCGCACTCGGCTGCACGGGGCTCACGAGCTACTTGACGAACATCTCCGTGACCGCGGGGCAGACCTACTACATCCAGCTCGGCCACTACAGCACCGGTGGTGGCGTCTGGGGAGCGGGCACGATCACGATCACCGAGTATCCCGATCCGTGCGTCGTGAACAACGATGACTCCCTTGAGGACAACGACACCTGCTTGACCGCGGTTTCGCTCGCCGCTGGATCGAACACGGGGCTCTACGTTTCCAATGTCGATGCGGACTTCTACCGCATCAGCTTGCCGGTGGGGCAATTGGTTGACGTGACCTTGAGTAACATGGTCAACGGCGATGCCGACTTGCGCATCTATGATGCCAGTTGCGCCCTATTGGGAACGGCTGAGACGACGGGCTCGTACTCCAATCTGGGCGCTAGCGGGCCGATCGACGTGATCTTTGAGGTCCACATGGATCCGAACGCGGGAACCAACTGCACCAACTACGACCTCGACGTGGCTTTGTCTTTGGACCCGTGCGCGATCTACATGCCGGACGCCTTTGAGGACAACGACGACTGCGCGTCGGCGCGCATCATGGGCGATGGCCTCTACCCAGGTCTCACCGTCTTCGACCAGGACAACGATTACTTCGCCATATCGCTCGCGCCTGGGGCGACGGTGACGGCGGACATCTTCTTCGTGGATGCCCAAGCGGATGTGGACTTGTACCTGTGGGATCCGCTGGTCGAATGTGACACGAACGTCGTAGGCACAGGCGGTATGTATCTCGCTCGCGGCTTCTCGGCCTCGGATGACGAGCAGATTACCTACACCAACATCTCCAGCGGTACCGAGAATCTGATCCTCGAAGTCGACATGTTCACCGGCAGTGGCTGCAACACGTACGACCTCCAGATCATGGGCGTCGGGACTGGGATCGGCCCAATCGGTACCAACTTCTGCCAGGCCAACAACAACAGCACGGGCGTTCCCGGTGCGATGTCGGCCGAGGGGTCAACGATCGCGTCGGTCAATGACGTGACCTTGACCGCGTCCAGTCTTCCGATCAACCAGTTCGGCATCTTCGTTGTCGGTGCAACGGCTGGCTTCGTGCCGAACGGTGGTGGTACCAGCAATGGCAACATCTGCATTGGTGGCGTCGTCGGGCGCTACAACCAGATGGGCCAGATCCTGAGCACGGGTGCCGGCGGCACCTTCTCGCTGCGGATCAACCTGCCGACCATCCCGCAGGGCAACGGCAATGTCCAGACCATGGCCGGTGATTCATGGTTCTTCCAAGCCTGGCACCGCTCGGGTGTTGGCTTGGGGTCGAACTTCACGGACGGCCTCGAGATCAACTTCAACTGACCTCGATGAACCAGTGACCCGCGATAGCGCCCTCGGGTGTCCCCGGGGGCGCTATCGCGATCGCTGGAGGCAGACGGTGATGGGCCGGTCGTTGTTGGCTGGGCTCGTCTCCGAAGCCGTGCGGATCGTGATGGCGCCGGGCTGGACGTTCAGCTGGAACGGCTCGCCAAAGGCGTCGTGCGGGAACGGGGCCGCGTCGCCGGCGTCGAGGGCGAGGGCGTTGATCCAGGCGCGGATGAGGGTCTGGGTGCGCGCGTCCTCGCGGAGGATGCTCCGCGTACTGCTGGCCGTGCTGAAACCCCTGGGCATTTGCTCGTCGAGCTTCGTCAGCTCGGCATCGAGCGACGGGAAATCATGGGGCCCCGTGGTGGCGAGCACTTCCGCCAGGGAAAGGACCTGTTGGTAGGCGGTAAGGCACTGAACAGCTTCGTGGGTCTCGCCCGGGTGGGTCATGGCATGGAGCATTCCCGCCAGGGTGCCGGGGCGCTCCTGGGATGCGACGCTCGCCCGGAACATCTGGGCCTCCGTTCGGAGGATCTCGATGGTCGGGCCGAAGGTGGGTTCGATGTCGACCAAAGCGTCCCGCAGGCCATTGCGTTCATGGGCCCCGAACTGGCCTGGATCGAAGCTCCGGCCCTGGACGCCTTGCAGGGCCCAGGTGGCGATCGAGTGCCCGATGGCGTGGGTGATGAGCAGCGGCAGCTCGCCGTGGTCCTTGGCCAATCGTAGGACCGCGGCAAAGAGGCGCAGGGCCTCAGCGTCTTGCCCCGCGTCGAGTTGTTCCTGCGCCTCGAGCAGCGCCAGGTCCTTCAGGATGGCGCCGGCCATGAGCTTGGGAAGGTCCGCAGCCACCGTTGGTAGATCGGCGCCCAGGGCGTTGCCTTCCTGAGCCATGCAGCGGCGCAAGGTCGCCAGGGCTTCTTTGGCGCCGCGCGCCCGCAGAAGGTCCGTTCGCTGGGACGCGCTGCCCCCATGGGCGTCCACGAGGGCCTGAATGGCATCGCTCCGCGACCCGTGGTCTCTGATGTAGGCGGCGGCGGCCTCCTCGATGGGTTTGCCCGCTTGGATGGATTTGTCTCGCGCCGGAGCCCTACCTTGGCGCGCTCCGCCCACGGGGGGGACGTCCGCGCAGAGGGCATCCCAGGCGGCCTCTGACTGGAAGTAGACAGCGCCTCCGTAGCCCAGCCAGCCGATGAGACCCGTGCCGAGGAGTCCGCCCGCGAGTCGAAGGAGTGTGCTCATGCAGTCTCCGTCGGCCGGATGGGGGAAGGGTCCTAACGAAAGCGGGCGGCACTCCCCGGTGGGGAGCGCCGCCCGTCTCGGGCTGGGACAACTGGGGGCCCCAAGCCCAGTCACTCAGATGAAGCTCGCCCGCAGGCCCTGGGTGAAGTTCGACGTGGGGAAGCCGGTGTTGTCGATGTCACGGAACCACCACTGTAGGTAGATCGTGTCGCCCGGCAGGATCTCGCGGAAGCCGCCGAAGGCGTTCGGGATCGCGTTCAGGTTCAACCGGTAGTCCAGCTGGCCGGCGGGGCCGGAACTCGACACGGAGGGCAGAATGCGGCTGATCGTTCCACCCAGGCAAAGGTTGCCGGCGGAGCCGCCGGGCATCGCAGTGAAGCCACTGGAGTTCGACCAAAGGAGCGTGCCGAAGACGTTCGTCGGGACGCGGGTGCCGCGGATGGTGATGTCATTCGAGATCACGAACGCGCTGCCGTTCGGGACGCAGAGGCCTTCGAGGCCCGTGCTGTTGGGGACGGCGTTGCAGTACAGCGTGAACGGCGTGCAGGAAGCGTTCTCCCATGAAGCGATCGCTGCCCGGATGCGGTCGGTGAAGAGCGTGGCGATGCCGGCGCCGACGGCGTCGTTGGCGGAGGTGCTTTCGGTGGCGTCGTTGACCCATGCCCCCAGGAAGTACTCGCGCTGCACGGTGTCGCAGCCAGAGCGGAACGGAAGACTCATGAAGCCGCCGCGGCTCCGGTGGCGCTCGCTGTTGGAGCCGGAGGTGCACGAGTAGCTTCCTCCCTTGAAGGCGAAGCTGAGAGCGGCCCGGAAGGACTGGATTTCCTCTGGCGTGAGGTTCGACGCGGCGAGTTCCGCGTTCAGGATCGTCTGGGTGTTGAAGACTCCCATGCCGAAGTTCTGCCCGTTCAGCATCAGGTCGTAGAAGTCGTCCGTCGCGCTACCGAGGGTTCCGGATGCGGCCTCATCGTGGAGGGCCCAAAGGTCCACCAGGCGAATCTCGTTGCGTGTGCCGCTGCACAGGCAGCCGAGCGTGTGATTGAGTTCAAACCCTTCGGCGCCGTAGGCGGCCGCCCGTGCTTCGAGGAAGGCGGTGCCATAGCGGGCGCGGATCGCCTCGGTCGCTGTGTTGGAGCTTTGCTCCATCATCGAACGGAGGACGTTACGCAGCTGGCGGGACACCGGGTTGGAGCCTGTGGGGCAGCTTCCGTTGAGGCCGGTGCGCTCGGTGACGTTGTTCGAGAAGTTGTCGAACCCTAGGCGGACCTGGTCGCACGCGACGAAGTGGTGGACGGTCTTGATGAGGCTGGCAGGTTCGAAGACCTGGGACTCGCGGTTGCTTGCGACGGTCGTGTTGCTGGAACCCACGCGGCGCAGCAGGAGCCCGCTGGACGAGCTGAGGGGCACGCGATTCCGCATGGCGATGTTCGCGCTCATCGTCAGGTCGTTGTCGTTGCGCCGGAGGACCGCCGAGTAACGGATGGCGCCGCTCGCGGTCTCGTAGCGCTCGACGTCGATCATTCGTGAAGCGTTCTGGAAGGCGATTCGCCCAATCTCCGACGAGCTCTGGCCGTAGTACCACCACCACGCGTTGCCGTCGTTCGGCACCATGATGCAAGACACGCGGTCGGTGCCGTCGTGGTGCTCCAAGTCGACGAGCCGCGCGTTGTTGTCGCTCAGGCGCTGCTGAATGAAGCTGAACGTCGTGTTCATGTAGAGCCACGAAGCGGTCTGGGTGTTGCCGGAGTTGGCAACCCAACAGAACGCGTAGCGCTGGTTGCCGTTCGAGAAGTACGGCTGGATGTCGAGGACGCGGCGGCTGGGGTTGGCGTTGCGCCAGTTGACGACGCCGGTGAAGGTGAGACCCGTTTGCCACCCGTGGGACGACGTGAAGTCGGCGCCAGAGTTGGGGATCAGGACGATGGCGTATCGAATGCCATTGCTCGTTTCATACGGCTCGACGTCGATGAGCCTCGCGTTGTGTTGGCTGAGGCGCGACGTCACCTGGGCCGCAGTTTGCCCGCGGTACCACCACCAGCCTTTTTGATAGGCGCCTTGGTTCCGGACGAAAGCGCCGGAGTACCGCAGGCCGGCTGAGATCTGCTCGGGCTCGATGTCCACCATCCGATAGCCATCGGAGATGAAGTCGTTGATCCCGGTCGGGGTATTGAGGTTGCGCCAGCCCCACGCGGTGGGGTTCACCAGGTCGGATTGGGACTGGGCGGATGCGGGGGCTGCGGTCAGTAGGGCGGCGGCGGCGCAGACGGTTGCGGCCAGCCAGCGACGGAGTCTCGAGGGGGTCTTCATGGCACTTGTGGGCTTGGGCAGACGAGGGGATGGGATTCATCCCCTTTTGCCCCGCCTCGTTCATGGGCCCGCACCGCCAGCGCCTCCTTTCGGCGCCGGGCAGAATTCGGTGGTTTCCACCCGCGGCGTCCCCGCCGGGGGGTCATCCACGGCTCGGCGGGCCCTCAGGCCCACCTCCCCATGGATTGGGTGGTCTTCCTTGCCAAGACTCCATAGGGAGGCGCTGGCAGCGCAGTCTCATGAACAGGTCGGGTTTCACAAGTGCGCACGGACGCAGTGCCATGGCTTCGGGCTAACTTTTCGAGAATCGGTCCACGATTTCGTGGGCGCGCTCCGACTTGCCGCTGGGCAGGAGGTCTTCCACGGCATCGATCACCGCGCTGACTTCGTGGGGATCGGCCCCGCAGCGCACGGCCCCCCGGGCGTGGCTCGCGAGCTGGCGGTCGTGTCCCATGGCGCCGAGCATGGCGACGGCGAGGAGTTCGCGGCTCGCGGCATCGAGGCCAGGTCGGGTCAGGACGCGGCCGTAGGCGTGCTCCGCGATCCAGCGGGCGAAGGTCGGGTCAAGGCTCTCGAGGTGGGCCCTGACGCCCTCGGCGTTTCTTCCGTAGATCGTGTCGAAGAGGACGGCCCCACGGGCCGCCGGGTCCTGGGGGTCCCCGGGGG
>CAJXRJ010000483.1 GCA_913058555.1 uncultured bacterium | reverse complement strand
GCTCGGAGATGTGTATAAGAGACAGGCCCCCCCCCAGACCCACCGTGACCCAAGCCCTCCTCGTCCTCCTCGCGTCCTATCTCCTCGGCGCGGTCCCGTTTGGGCTCGTGATGGCACGCTCGATCAAGGGGGTTGACCTGCGGGAAGTGGGCAGTGGGAACATCGGCGCCACCAACGCCATGCGCGTCCTTGGCAAGCCCCTGGGGCTCGTGGCGTTCTTGCTCGACTTCGGCAAGGGGCTTGTGCCGACCCTTTTGCTCGCGAAGTACGCCCCGGAGTGGAATGAACACACACCGCTCCTCGCGGAGTCCCTCGCGGGGATTGCGGCGGTCCTTGGGCACTGCTTCCCCGTGTACCTGAAATTTAAAGGTGGCAAGGGCGTAGCCACAGGGTGCGGCGCCATCGTGGGCGTCGAGCCCCTCGTGTTCGTGGTCGCCGGCGTTTGTTGGATCGCTGCGCTCTTGGCCACGCGGTTGGTGAGCCTCGCCTCGATCGCAATGGGCATCACTTTTCCCATCGCCGCCTACTTTTTTGTTCCAACCGCTCCCGCTTTCGTCGCGGCGTGCGCGCTCCTGACTGTGCTCGTGGTGGTCCGACACCGCGGCAACCTCGCTCGCATCCGCGCGGGCACCGAGCCCAAGATCGGCCGCGACGCCTGATGGCCGGCCCCTGCCATTTCTAATAGAGACCCGATGAGTGACTCAACAAACGCAGGCGTGCGCCGTGCCGTCGTGATCGGCGACGGCTCGTGGGGCACGACCCTCGCCCTTCGCTTGGCGCGCAACGGAATCGATACGACCCTTTGGAGCGCCTTCCCCGAACAGGCGGCCGTGATTGGGCGCGACCGGTGCAACGAAGCGTTCTTGCCAGGTATCCCGTTCCCTGAGAATCTCCATTCCACCGCGGACGTCTTCCGGGCGGCCGATGGCGCCGACCTCGTGGTCTCTGTGGTCCCGACGCAGTACGTCTCCCAGGTAGCGCTCCGATTCGAGGATGCGCTCATGGGCGACATTCCGATCGTGACTGCGTCCAAAGGGCTTGAGATCGACACATTCCGAACGCCGAGTCAGATCCTCCAGAGGGTGCTTGGGGAGCGCTCGATCTGTGTTCTCACCGGTCCGAGCCATGCAGAGGAAGTCGCCCGCGACCTGCCTGCATCCCTTGTGGCCGGTTGCCAGGATCTTGAGTTTGCCGAGAAGGTCCAGGGGGCCTTCAACTCGGAAACGTTCCGGGTCTACACCACGCCCGATGGCTACGGCGCAGAGCTGGCGGCTGCCCTGAAGAACGTCATCGCCCTCGCCGCCGGCATCTGTGACGGCCTCGAGCTAGGCGACAACGCCAAGAGCGCGCTCCTGACCCGCGGCATCGTTGAGATGGCGCGGTTTGGCAAGGTCCGCGGCGCGGACGTTCGTACGTTCTTCGGGCTTGCAGGACTCGGCGATCTCGTGACGACTTGTACGTCCAAGCACTCGCGCAACCGGTCCGTTGGCGAAGCAATCGGGCGGGGCAAGACCCTGGAGCAGGTCCTCGACGACATGAACATGGTCGCGGAGGGCGTGTGGACGACCAAGGCCCTCTTCGGTCCTGAGGCCAGTGAAGATCAGGTCTCGATGCCCATCGCGGAACAGGTCCACGCGGTTCTCTTCGAGGGCAAGGACCCACGCTCGGCCGTCAACGATCTGATGGCCCGCGAGCCCACGGCCGAGATGGCTGGCCTCTTTAACGACTTGCCTAGCGGCTGAGCCCTATGACCCCTGAAGCTGGATTCCTCACGGCGCTCCTTGTGACCGTGGGGTTCCTTGTCGGCGCTGCCATCACCGGGCGAAAGCGCATCATCCACCACCACGTCAAATTCGTGGCCGGCGCCGTAGTCTCGCTCGGCGTAGCGATCTTCTTCGCGCTGAAGGTGGGGGAGCGCTACGACCTTGAGGCTGCCGGATGGATCACGCCGTTCCATAAGACCCTCGCGAAGATCACCACGGCCATGTACCTCTGGCCGCTGATCACAGGCCCCATGGCACGCAAGGGCAAGATTCGGCCGAGCGTGCATCGCACGGGAGCTTGGCTCGCCCTTGGGCTCACCGTCGCTGCGACGGTCACCGGGGTCATCATGCTCATGCGCGCCACGCCGCTCTTTTGATCGTCGCCCCCGCTGGGGCCATCTGCCGTCACGATCCGAGCAGCGCTGATCTGAATTCCGGACCGAACGCGAACGGCAACGCCAGGAGCGATCCGTTGGCGAAGAGCGCGATACCGGCCATGTAGAGCCACGCGCGCTTGGCACGGATCGTGAGCACTGCGTACCCAAGGCCCGCCGCCGCCGGAATCCCTGCGAGGATGTAGACGCCCATCTCCGGGGGCCGCCATCCGAGTTTCGAAACGCCCAGGGCGGCCCACACGATGGCCCACCCAAGGGTCGCGAGGGTCATGGACCGCATCCAGGTGCGGTGCCGGCGCCTGACCCTGCTAGAGGGCCGGGCTTGGGAGCGGAGGGGACGGGGCATGATCTGAAGAGGTTAGCTAGCCACCGCTCAGGGGGGGCTGGCGTCCCCTGGGAACCAGCCATACCTCCCTCAGCGGCAGCGCAACTTTGCGCTGGCCCAAGCCCGAGGCCAGGAGGGTGCGCATGATCCCCATGGGGAATCTGCCCCAACACCCCGGGGTCTCAACCCAGGGAGCGGCTTCGGAATTTGTGGGGGACTCGCACCTCCCGATTGACGTACCGCAGGGGGAGCCCTACTCTTCTCGCCCCACAGGTCGGGCCGTGGCGCAGTTTGGTAGCGCGCCGCAATGGGGTTGCGGAGGTCGGAGGTTCGAATCCTCTCGGCCCGACCATTTTTTCTCCGCCGAAGTCGCTCCCAAGAGAAGCGCCGGCGTGGGCGAAGGAATCCGGGCGATACCCCTGCGGATGCCTGGGCCCCTGTGGATATCGGGAGTGCCAGATCCCTGGGATACTGGATCCCCGGGACATTGGCGAAGCACGTCAGGCGCGGACCCAACTTGGCGTCTGTGCGCCGTCCTATCGCGCCGCTTGACTCTCCCCTTGCGCTACTCCGCCGTGACCTGGGGCTTTTCGTCGAGTCCGTTCCGAACGGCGAATCGGATGAGGTCGGCGGTCGACGTAAGGCCGAGCCTCTTCATCACCTTGTACTTGTGGTACTCGACGGTCTTGCGCGAGATGCCGATGTCGGCGGCGACTTCTTTGGCGATCTTGCCGCTGACGATCAGGGTCACGATCCTGCGCTGACGGGGCGAGAGCGTGCGAGCCACCCTCTGTTCGTGGGGGCCAGCGGCGGTCGTGGCGGCGGCTTGGCTCACGATGACCTTGGAAGCGATCACGGGGGAGATCCAGCAGTTGCCCAGTTCTGCCTCCCGGAGCGCTGGGAGTAGCTCGACCGGTGCCGCACGCTTCAGCAGGTATCCATTGATACCCGCGGTCAAGGCGCCAATCGCGGCATCCACATCCTCGCTCGTCGTGAGGGCGACGATCTTGGTCTTGAGCCCCGCGTCATGGGCCATGGAAACCAAGGTGGACCCAGGGCCCCCTGCGCGTTTCGCACCCAGGGTCGACGGCCCGATGATCTCGTCGCTTACGACCATGACATCCGCGCTTCGACGGCGGGCCATGTCCATGAGTTGCTTGAGCGTGTGGGCGCGACCTACGACGTCGTAATCATCTTCAACGAGGCGCTCGAGGCCGTCGAGGAGCAGTTCTTCCTTGTCCGCGAGAATGAGGCGTTTGCGGATCACGAGGTCGTTGGTGGGGGGAAACCGCGGTAGAGACCGCGGCCAAGTTGCGCACGGAACCGCTCACGGATCCAATCGCCGGCCTTGCGGGGCAGTGAAAGAAGGCTCCTCCGAGGGACAGCGCCGCGCGCTCCCCCCCGAAGGCTCCTTTCTCCAGATGCCCGTGAATGACCTCGCGTGACCGATGGTTGTCGGCAATCGAAGAATTTCTTCGGGGGGACTCCCTGAGCACCGGGAGGTGGATCCAGGGGCGCGATTTCAAACGGCCGTTGACCCGCAATGCCAGCCCCGGGGCCCGAAAGGCCACCCGGGTGGCCGCATCCGATGGATTAGCTCAACGGGTTAGCTGAGCGGGCCGGTGCCCACGGTCTCCATGAGCTCCAGCGCCGCAGCAACGACTCGATCGGGGGTGATCCTCGTCATGCACCGGTGGTCGATCGGGCACGTCCGCAGGCGGCAAGGGCGGCAATCCACATCCTCGATGAGGACCCGCTGGCGCTCCAGGTGGTGACGTGTGTGGCCGTCTTCCGTCGGGCCGATAGGGACCACGACGGGCAGGCCAAGGGCCACCGCCATGCTCCTTGGGCCCGTGTCATTCGAGAGGGCCATTTCGGACCGCGACAGCAGCGCGGCGGTCTCCCGGATCTGCAGCGGCGGATCCACCATGACCACAACGCCATGCTTCGAGTGCTTGGCGACTTCCGTGCCGATCTTCTCTTCACCGGGACCGGGGGCGAGCACGGCCCGCAGACCCTTGGCCTCAAACAGACGGTCGGCGGCCTCTGCGAAGTACTCCGGTAGCCAGGTCTTTGCGGCACCAAAAGCGGCGCCCGAGATGATCGTCAGGACGGGGTCCTCCGGCCCGATGCCCTGGGCGGAAAGGCGCTCCGCCACGGTGTCCCGGGCGCTTTCCTGGACGGCGAGGTCCATGCGATCGCCCGCGTCGGCGATACCAAGGCTGCGGGTGACCCGCAGGTAACGCTCGATCATCGAGAAGGCGGCGAGTTTGCCGTCCGCGTCGCGGGGCCTTTCTAGGTAGTGGGTGAGGAGCGTCTTCCTCAGCCGGCCGCGGCCGTAACCAGCGCGCAGCGGGATCCTCGCCAGGAAAGGGGCGGCGGCGACCCGTTCGGATTCGCCGAAGAGAATGGCCCAATCAAAGCGCTCGCGGCGCAGGGCCTTCGCGTGGCGGATCGTCCCGGTCAGTCCCTTGGGCGGGAGCGGGCGGAACTCATTGACGGAGTCGAGGCCCAGGACCAGGTCGCCCAGGTGCTTCTTGCCCTGGGCCACGATGACCGCGTCCGGGAAGGCGTGGCGCATGGCCCGGAGGGCGGGCGTGCACATCGCGGTGTCCCCGACCCAGCTCGGGAGGGCCACAAAGATTCGATCGGGGGGGGATTCGCTGGGCCGCGCCATGGGCCGAAGTGTAGCGAGAGGCGCGGCTAATCCCCGCCCGCGAAAGCTGGCCCAAAGGTGGAGTCGAAGGCCGAATCGAGGGCCGAGAGCATTCCCGCGCGCCGGCTCGCGGTCCGGTCGGGGGTCCTCACCGGGCGTCCCGCCTCCTCGGCGGCTCGGGCATCGCCCAGGAAGGCAGCGATTCGCAGACCGAGGGGGTCCGGTAGGTCCACGACCCGGGCGCCGTCCCGCAGGAAGAGCGCGTAGTCCGAGGTGCGAATGCAGCGATCCACGCGCTTGCCATCGATGGCGAACCAGGCCTCCCGAGGGGGAGGGGCGCCGCTGCCGCGGAGCTCGGCGTGTATCTCGAAGGGGCCGTGCTCTCCTTCGAGGACCGCGGTGAAGTCGATGTCGCTTGGCCCCCGCCCTTCGAAGGCCACGGAGACGAGTCTCTCAAGGTCTGGGCGCAGGGCCTGGGCGAGGCTCAACGGGTGGGGTGCGGCGTCGCCGATCATTTCCCGTCCGTTAGAGGCCGGCGTGAGGCCCATGGACAGCGTGCGGGGAAGGTCCTGCAGTGGGCCGTGCAGCTCCTCGAACGCGGGCACGGTCCAGGGCCATTGGGCGTTGATGCCGAAGACGAGACCCTTGGCGGCGAATCGATCTTCGAGATCCCTTGCGGCCGCGGCCCAGTCGCCGGTTTCTGGGTGCCAGAAGAGCGGCTTTTCACAGAGGACGTGACGGCCCGCGTTGAGGCTGGCCTCGACGCTGTCTCTTATACACATCTGACGCTGCCGACGATATGCAG
>CAJXRJ010000482.1 GCA_913058555.1 uncultured bacterium | reverse complement strand
CTACACACTGCATATCGTCGGCAGCGTCAGATGTGTATAAGAGACAGGAGGAATGGGGTGAACATGGGGGTCTTGGTCTAGTCGTTGCGATGGATCGAGAGCGGTGGCGGATCGCTGTCCGCTGCTAGGTGACGTGGCGTCGTCTGTGGGTTGGAGGGCACCCGCTGCGGGCCGCCTCCGTGGGCCCCGCCGGCGGCCATGCAGGCGCCGGCGGGGGCATGGGCCTTCGCGCCCTGATCCCGGTCCGAACTGGACCGGCGCGGCGGCGGTCACCCGGCGGTGGGTGCGGCCATGGAGAGGGCTTTCTCGCTGAGGGGCTTGAGGCCCTCGGGGCCCACCCGGCGCTCGATCTCCTCCCCGCCGCTGAAGAGAATCAGCGTCGGGATCGAGCTCACTTCGAACCGCCGCATGAGCTCCGGGTTCGAGTCGGCGTCGACCTTGACGACGCGCACCTTCCCGTCGAAGGAGTCGGTCGTGCGGTCGAGCATCGCGCCGACGACGCGGCAGGGTGGGCACCACTCGGCCCAGAAGTCGACGAGGACCGGGGTGTCGCTCAGGAGGACGAGGGATTCGAAGGTGTCGGCGGTGGCGTGGTGAATGGTCATGGTCATGGTCGTGATTGGGTTGGGCCGAAGCGGTTGGCTACGGCGATAGGAGGGACAGGGCACGGCGTGTGCCAACGGGGTGTGGGTGCCCCGATGTCTTTTCTACGCAGTGAGTTAGGGTGATGTGGGTTCGATCGTCGGGGGCGCGGTTTCCCGCTGGTTCGCGGGATGTCGCGCCGCGGGGTGGCGAAATATCGCTACCGTGTGCCCCATGCAGCTCAAGACCCTCCAGCAGGTCGCCTTGCAAGCAGCCAGCAGCACCAGGCTCGAATGCGTCCTGAAGTCGATCACCGAGGGCCTCGCCTCGGACGACTCCGTGGCCCTGGCGCGGGTCTGGCTCATCCAGGACGGCGACGAATGCGAGACGTGCTCAGCGCGCGAGGTCTGCCCCGCCCGGGATCGGTGCCTCCACCTGGTCGCCAGCGACGGCCGGTCCCAGGTGGATCCGGACGCGGTTTGGAATCGGACGGATGGGGATTACCGGCGCATGCCGCTGGGTGTCCGCAAGATCGGGCGCGTCGGGAGCACGGGCAAGCCCGAGTACCACTGCGTCGAGGGATCCGGGCTCTCATGGCTCTTTGATCCTGCGTGGGCCCAGCGAGAAGGGATCTCGTGCTTCGCGGGCCAGCCGCTTCTCTTCCGCGGAGAAGTGCTCGGCGTGCTGGCTGTGTTCTGTCGTGCTCCCCTAGAAGAGGAGAAGTTGCTCTGGCTTCGGACCTTCGCGGACCAGGCGGCGGTGGCGATCGCGAACGCTCGGGCCTTCGTGGAGATCGAGAGCCTTCGGGCCAGGGTCGAGCTCGAGCGCGACTACCTGAGGGACGAGCTACGGGACACGCGGCACCCCGCCGGCATCGTTGGGGAGAGTCCTGGGATTCGAGCAGCGCTCGATGTGGTGGCGCGGGTCGCCCCCACGGACGCAAGCGTGCTCGTGCTTGGGGAAACCGGCACGGGCAAGGAACTCATCGCCAGCGCCATCCACGAGGGCAGCGAGCGCGCGGACGCTCCGCTGGTGCGCGTGAACTGCGCGGCGACTCCCCATGAGCTTTTTGAGTCCGAGTTCTTTGGTCACGTGAAGGGGTCCTTCACCGGCGCATCGCGGGATCGTGCCGGGCGCTTCGAAGTGGCCGACGGCGGCACGATCTTCCTCGATGAGGTCGGGGAGATCCCCCTTGAGCTCCAGGGCAAGCTCCTGCGCGTTCTTCAGGAGGGCCAGTTCTCGCGCGTGGGCGATGAGGCGGTGCGCAGCGTCAACGTGCGTGTCGTCGCCGCCACGAACCGCGATCTCCAAGCCGAGGCGCGAGCGGGTCGCTTCCGCGAGGACCTCTATTACCGTCTCGCTGTCGTGACGATCGATATGCCGCCCCTGCGCGAGCGGCCGGGGGACGTGGAGCTGCTCGCACGCCACTTCCTGAGGAACGTGACGTCACGGCGCAATGCGAATGGGCTCCTGCTGCGGCCGGAAGACGTGGGGGCGCTGAACGCCTACGGGTGGCCTGGGAACGTGCGCGAATTGCACAACGTGATCGAGCGCGCCGTGATTCTCGCGTCCCACGATCGTCTGCATCTTGACCTGGCGCCAGCGATGTCCGTGCCGTCGACTGCGGAGGGCGCCGAGCCCATGGTCGCGGGTTTCTACACCGAGACGGAGAGGCTTGCACGCATGCGGCGGGACGTGCTGCTCGCCCTCGAGCGCGCCGATGGGCAGCTCTCCGGCGCCCAGGGTGCCGCCGCGCTCCTCGGCATCAAGCCGTCCACGCTGCGCTCGCGAATGAAGAGTCTCGGTATCGCACGGCGTTTCGAATAGGGCGTTTGGCGTGGCGCCACGGTGGCCCAGTCCCCCGCACTGAGTTGGTACAGTCGCCCGCCATGATTTCCCCACTCCGCGGCCCGGCCATCTGGACCCTTGGGATCCTCTGCCCCGTCGCCTCGACCCCCGGGGCGCCCCAGGAAGTGCCCGCTCAATCCACTGTGCAGGCACCGAGTCGCCAGCCGATGACCCTCGCTACCCCCGAAAAGCTAGCCGCAGAGCTCGTGCAGCTCATGCGGCAGGGCATCGAAACGAAGGAACCGAACCACTCCTTCTTTTCGTCGTCGGTCCCGGACGGTGGGGCGCCCTTTGATGGCTCCTACGATTGGCACTCATCGGTCATCGCGCACTGGGCGCTGATGGTCCATGCGCGCACCACGGGCGACGGGGAGCTGGAGGCTTGGGTCATGGGCCGGCTCCAGGCCGATGTGCTTGCGGGCCATTGCGACCTGCTCAATCGGCGGTCGGCGGCGGCGCTTGCGAAGCAGGATGGTGACCCAAACCTTCGGAGGGCGATGGCGACGTTCCCCTACGACGAGGGGTGGTTCCTTGTGATGCTGGCGGAGGCGATGGAGCGCCCTGGCGCGGCGGACTTGGCGCCGCTCCGCGCCGAGGTCGAAGCGCGGCTTCTCGACGCCCTCGAGAGTCGCCCGTTCCCCGAGAACATCGGCCTCAGCCGCAAGCGTCGAAAGGAAGGCCAAGAGCGCTACTGTGGCTTCTATGGATCGAGTCTGATTCTGTACCTGCAGTTGCGTTGGGCAGGTCCCACGTCGGACGAGGTCAAGGCCCGGCTCGATGCTTGGCAGGCGGGTGTTTTGGAGCCCAGGCGCGATGCGATCAACGGGATCCGCGAGCCCCACGGCTTTGACTTCCTCTGGGGCCCCGCGCTCTTGGCCCTCGCCGATGAAGTGGATGGCGTGGCGCCGCAGCGTGGGTACGTGGCGCCCGCTTTTGGGGGGTGGCCAGAGAGCGTCAAGGTCGCCACGGTTCACGTGCTCGGCATGGAGCTCTGCTGCGTTTGGCCCCTTGCGAAGGGAGCGGATCCCGACGGGGAAACGGGAACCTACGCGGCACGCGTCAATTCCCTACTCGCCCGGGAGGAATTCTGGTCGACCGACTTCCCGGCGTGTTCCCACTGGGTCCCGCAGTTCCTCTTCATCGGTGAGTGGTTGCGCAGCGGACGGCCTTAGCCGTGCGTGCTGCGCCTAGTACTCGCTGAATCCCAGGCGACCCGCAGGTGTCTTCAGGGCCGGCGGCCAGAGATCGAGGCCGAAGGTGGCCCCAAGGAGGTGCAGCTCTGCGCCGTCTTTGAGGCCCAGGGTGGCGCCAAGCCCGGGTAGGTCAAAGCGCAGGCCCGTGCGCGTGGGAGAGAGCCCGGCGCCGGCGCCGAAGAGTGTCCTCCAGTCCTTGCCTACAAGCTTCGGCCCGAGGTCTAGCCCGATTCCAGCCTGCTCCAAAACCCACGTCGCGTACGTGTTGCTGTTGGGCCCAGGCCAAATCCGGTACGTGTCGATCCAGGGGTAGTCCTCGGGCTGTTCGAGGACATCGAGGATCCGAGCCGCTTCGGCGCCCGACCAGCTCGCCCGGACTTGCTCCGGAAGATGCTCGTAGAAGTGGGTGACGCCCTCGGTCTTCCGGATCGTTCCGTAACGGTGCTGGTGGTAGGTGAATTTCACCTCTTCGCGGCCGTCGGAGAACCTCTTTCTGCCGGTGATCTCCTTCGAGTCGTAGGCGGCGGGCTGATCGGCCCAGACCTCCCACTTGTCCCACCTGCCGGCCTCTGCGCGGTAGGTGATGAAGGCGGGATGGAAGGCCCAGCGTCTGGCGTAAAACGAGGGGAGTAGGTGCAGCTGGACGATGTCTTGGTCGGGCATCTGCGCGAAGTCGATGTGACCGCGGATCGGGCGCGCGGGCGGCTCGATCAGCTCGCCTGAGAGGCCGATGGTCCGCGGCGGGATCAGGATCGGCAGGTCGCGCAAGCTGCGGCCGAGGAGCTTCGTTTCGGTCTGGGCGCAGCCCGCAAGGAGCGCGGTCAGGAGGAGGGCAGAGCTGGCGAGTCGGGTGGGGAAGGGAACGGTCAGCGTCATGGGCGCGCGGGCAGGTAAGGGACGGAGTTTGACCTTATTGGTCTTCCGTCCCGTCGCCTACCAAGGCTTGCTTGAGAACGGCCTTGGCATTTTCCGCTAGCACGTCATGTCCCTCAGGCGTCGGGTGGAGTCCGTCCTTGAGGTTCATGTCGGGATGGCCGCCGACGCCATCGAAAAAAGAGGGGACGAGAGGGATGTCGAAGACTTCCGCAAGCCGCGGATAGATAGCCGAGAAGGCCTCGGCGTACTCGGCGAGATTGGTGGGCACATCCATGCCCATGAGAATCGGCTGAGCGCCGGCGTCCTGGGCTTTCTTGATGATCGCGTGGAGGTTGGACTCGGTGTTGGCCAAGTCGATGCCGCGCAGGCCGTCGTTGGACCCCAGCTCGATCACCACGAAATCAGGGGAGCCTTTGAGCAGCCAGTCCATGCGACCGAGGCCGCCTGCGGTCGTGTCGCCGCTGACGCCCGCGTTCTGCAGATGGAACGGGATTCCGTCGGCAAAGAGGGATCGCTGGAGCGCGGCTGGCCAGGCGTGATCCGGGGGTAGGTGCAGCCCCGCCGTGATGGAATCGCCCAGGAACAGGACCTTTGGGCTCCCCTCGGGGATCTCCAGGGGAGGGTAGGCCCGGAGCTCGATGCCCTCCGCGAAGCCGTCCCCGAGCTGCGTGCGTTCGGGTTCCGGATCTTGCCCGGTGCCCCGTTCTTCCGCGGTCATGGCGGCTTCGCCCTGTCCCGGTGGAGGCGATTCCTTGCCGCACCCTCCAGCGGCCACCGCGAGGGCAAGGGTCAAGGCAATGGGGGCGTGACGGCGATGAAAAGACATTTTTGCGGTTCGGCGGAGGAGGGGCGCGAGGGGGCAAGCAATATGCCACGCCTCTCTTCGGCCTTACGGCGCGAAGGTGCAACAGAAGCCATGAATTCCCAAACGAAACCGACCCTGCTCGAGGCCACGGGCCTGACGAAGAGACTGCGCTCCGGCGAGCGCGATATCACCGTGCTCGATGGGGTCGATGTGAAGGTCGAGGCCGGGGAGTTCGTCTGTATCGTGGGGCCCTCCGGCAGCGGCAAATCCACGATGCTCGGGCTCCTGGCGGGGCTGGATCGGCCTTCGGAGGGCTCGATCCGGGTGCTCGGCGACGCCCTCGAGACGATGGACGAGGACCAATTGGCGCTGCTGCGGCGCGGCCGCATCGGGTTCGTCTTCCAGTCGTTCCAGCTGCTCGGGAACCTCACGGCGCGGGAGAACATCCTCCTGCCGATGGAGCTCACAGGGGTCGCGGAGGCAGGAGCCCGCGCCGATTCGCTCTTGGCGGAGGTCGGTCTGTCTGACCGCGGGCACCACTATCCGTCCCAGCTTTCGGGGGGCGAACAGCAGCGTGTGGCCCTGGCCCGTGCGTTCGGGCCGAAACCAGAGCTCCTGTTCGCGGACGAGCCCACGGGGAA
>CAJXRJ010000481.1 GCA_913058555.1 uncultured bacterium | reverse complement strand
ACACTGCATATCGTCGGCAGCGTCAGATGTGTATAAGAGACAGGGAGCAGGGGCGCGGCACGGGCGGCCTCCCGTAGGAGCGTGGGGGCAAGGATGCGGTCGACCTTGGCCAGGGCCACGGTGCGGCCGAAGTCTGCGCCGGTGGCTCGGTCGGCGTCGGGGGCGCCGCTCGCGATGGCGGCGACCTGGGCGTGCTCGTCGCCGTACAGCGACAGGGACTCGTCCTCCGACGTGAGCTCCACGGTCATGGGCACGGTTCGCCACGGGCCTTGGGCTCCGTCGGTGGCGCGCTCGCGCACTTGGGCTTCGAGCCGGAAGCTGGAGGCGTCTCCCCGTTCGGCGTGGCGCAGGACGTAGCGCACTTCGGCGGAGGCGTGCGCGCTCCTGACCCACGGGTCGTGGCCGGCGCCTTTCGTCCGGGAATCATTGCGGCGGTCCCTCGTGAGCCGCGCACCGAGGGACTCGAGCCGGCCGAGGTAGTCGGTGGAGACCGACTCCTGGGGCGGTGGCTCGTCCTGGCGATTGAGCTCGACGAACAGGAACTCGAACACCGCCAGCGCGTGGTGGCACGTGCCGAGTTTCTTCATGGCTGGGCATGGGCATCGCACGTCCCCGGGTTTGGCCCAGCTCAGCCGCACGAGCTCAGGGGCTTCGCCGTCTTCGACGATGGCCTCGAAGGAATCCTCCAGTGGCTCGCCGGGGGCGACGCCACCCCGGGCGATGACGAACTTCGCCGCCTTGCGCACGGCCCCAGGTGCGAGGTCCCGGTGGAACTGCATGGCCGCTCTCACGTCGCGGCGGACCTTGGGCCGGGCGGCGTGGGGAAGTCGGGCGATGGGGGAGTCGGCCATGGGCCCCACTAGGTACCAACTCTTGTTGGCTGAACCCCTGGATCCGGAGAGGTTTGTCGGGGATTCGTGTGAATCGTCGCTTCTGGCTCCGCGTAGCCAGAGTCTGGCGCCGCCCCGGAACCGGGGAGCTACTGTAGTGGCCGCCCACCCCTTCCCGCTTTGCTATGCCCCGACTCGCCGCCCTTTGCGCCCTTCCTGCGCTCCTTTCCTTCGCCACGCCGATTCACCAAGAGGGGAAATACGAGGTGCCCAAGCTCGACCTGAGCCTCGACCTCTCTCAGTTCTCGGACTTGGAAGGGGGGCTTTACCCGGACGCGGAAGGTCAGGGGCTTGGGTACTGGACGGGTGCCTTCGAGGGAGTGCCGTTCAAGCTCGAATTCTCCGCCTTGGATCGCGCTCAGTTCACGGGCTTCTCCGACTCGGGGGACGTGGCGGCGATCGTCTCGTTCAACCGCGGCAACCGTGCGCGGGAGAAGGGGGGGAGCTTTGAGTTCGAGGTGTCGAGGGCCCTCGAAGGCAAGTTCGGGTACGTGCCCTACGGCTGGTTCGCCGTGGATGAGTTCCACGAAGGCACGATGCTGAGCGCCCACCACGTGGTGGTCGCAGGGCTCACGCCGGGGTTTGGTTACCTGCTCGAGATCGACTTCGAAGCGCCCCTCTCAAGCGAACTCCTCGACGGGCTGGCGGCGTGGGCGTCGGCCTCGATCGTCTATGGGGGCGAGGTTCTCGATCCCCAGTGGAGCGACGGGGAAGCGCTCGAACGGTGGGAAGCGAACGCTCCCGACGAGATCTTGAAGAAGCTCAAGAAGCGCAAGAAGAAGCCCCAGATCATCCGGACCAAGTACTACATCATCTTCACCGATCTGGGAAAGAGCACCGCGGGCTCCTTCGGCGAAGCGGTGGACAAAAACTACGAGACGATCCGCTCGATCTTTCCCTTCGACGACGTGCCGGGGGAGCGGCTTCTGCCGATCTTCTACTTCAACCAGCGCGAGCATTACCTCGACTGGTGGGTGAAGAACCTTGGCGGGTCCCGGGAGAGCGCGGAGCGCTCCGGCGGTGTGGCGAGCGGCGACGTGTACGCGACCCATCACCAGGCCGTGAACGAGCCGGTACACATCCACGAGCAGACGCACCAGATCTTCCGGAACCGCCTGCGGCTCTCCGGCGGTGGGTCGTGGTTCCAGGAAGGCGTTGCGGAATACATGGGTTCGAAGCCCGGGGACCTCGGCGAGATCAAGCGCTACGCCAGCAAGGAGGGCGGCCTGGACCCCTTCGAGACGTTCATGGTGGTGCCGAGCCTCCTGATGTCGTCGGCGAAAGGCGGCCGCAAGGAAGGTGGGAGCAACGCGGGACTCGCCTACAACTACGCGGGCGCGATCATCGAGTTCGCCAAGCACTCCAAGTTCGGCGAGGACAAGTTCCTGGAGTGGGTGCACGCGATGGGCCAGGTGGCCCGGGGGGACCTGCCGGCGATTCGCGCGGCGGTATCCCGCGTGTACGGGGTGACCCTCGAGGAGTTCGAGGCGGAGTTCCGCAAGTACTGGAAGAAGCGCCGCACCGTCAAGAAGTGGCACTCACCGGCGCCCAAGCCGAAGAAGGCCAGCAAGGGCTGAGCCAGGCTCCAACGAGCCGCCCGCGCCGGTCCCTTGCGGATGGGGTCCTTAGCGCATGGGGTCCATCGCTTGGATTCGGAGACGATTGATCTCTTCGTCTGTGGGGTCGGTGGCGTCCCCTAGGACGGCGCTTTCCCAGTAGCCGTACATCGGGTTGGGCAACATGACCCATTCGCGGCCCCATCTCTCCGCGTGCTCGTCCACGGCGGCTTGACGCTCAGCGGGTGTGCCCTTGGCGTCCGCGAGGGAAACGAAGTCGCCCATGTTGTCGCCGAACAGCATCAGGACCCTGAAGTCCTTCGCGACATGGGCACGGCGGGTGGTCTTGTCCGAGGTCCAGTCCTCCCGCTCGCCACGCATCAGGAGCGTGTCGATGTCCTCGCCCATGGGGAAACCCAGGGCCACCAGGTTCCGCCGCGTGCCGTCTTCGAGGTGAGCCTTGCGGTTTGTGACGTAGAACACGGTGACGCCCATGCTCGCTGCCGTGGTCGTGAACTCCAACGCGCCTGGGACGGCCTTGGCGGTGGCTTGGTTGCACCACTCGTCCCACCCGGTGGGGTAGCTCGTATGGTCCTCGATCAGGCGGACTTCGAAGGGGGAGTTGTCGAGGACCGTTTCGTCGACGTCGAGGATGACGGCGGGGCGGCCATGGGGGCTCTCCTGTTCCAGGGCGGCGGTGTGGACAGGGTCCCCGAGGAGGATGTCCATCTGGGCCTCCGCGCTGCGGTAAAGGCCCTTGGCCGTCGCGGAGTACTCCGCTGCGGTGTTGCTGTAGAGGGTCGCGAGGAGAAGAGGGTGACCGGCGGGCGCGGCACAGGCGGCTAGGAGGAGCGGGGCGGCCACGTACGCGATACGGGGGAATTTCAGGGTCGGCATCCCGGCATTCTGGCGCACCCGGCCGGCTGGCGTACGGCCCCTTGGGAGGATCTGTGCGTGGGCCCTCTGGGCCAGGAACCCAACCAAGGTGACTTCGATGAATGGGCACGCCTCCCCGTAAGTGTCGATGGGAGGTTGCCCTCTGGCCGGCTTGGTCCTTCGGGGCCCTGCGCGGGGAGGACTTGCCCCAACCCACTGTGCCGGGGCGGCTAGTGAAAGAGCGAGCCCAAGGACCGGAGCCAGGCGGGAACCAAACCGCAATATGCCCCCGCCATTGCCGCTGGGGGGGGCCCTCCCTAGACTATCGGCCTCACCTGGGGCCTGCGCACGCGGCGCAGAACCGGCCCCGGGGCAATACCCCCCCTAGACGAGCCCCGCGAGGCTCCTTTCCACAGCACAACGGCAATGGCGACGAAACCCGCCGGGAAATCCGGGCGTCCGATGGCGCTTGGTATGGTCGAGACGAAAGGCCTGGTCGGCGCCATCGAGGCCGCTGACGCAATGGTCAAGGCCGCAATGGTCGAGCTTTCCGGCCACGAGCGCGTGACCGCCGGTCTCGTGACCTTCTTCGTCCAGGGCGAGGTCGGCGCCGTCAAGGCCGCCACCGATGCCGGCGCGGCTGCGGCCCGCCGCGTGGGGGAGCTGGTCAGCGTGCACGTGATCCCGCGTCCGCACGAGCAGCTCATGAAGATCCTCCCGCCGATGAAGCCGGTGGGTAAGTGACCGTCTTCGGCCGCGTGACTTCCTGGCAAGGGTGATCTCACCCCCAGGATTCGCGGCTGACGTCACCTAAAGTCGCTTGAAGGGCATCGATCCTGACCTGCGCGCCCTGCAAGAGGTGCGCGATGCGGTCTCCCGCGCCAAGGCGGCGCAGGAGATTGCCGCTACGTGGAGCCAAGACCAGGCTGACCGCGTGTGCGCCGCCATGGCCAAGGCCGCGGCGGCGGCGGCCCACGATCTCGCGCGGTTGGCCGTCGACGAGACGGGCATCGGGCGGGTGCACTACAAGATCCTGAAGAACCTCTTCGGGTCGGAGGGCGTCTGGGACTCCATCAAGGACGAGCAGACCGTGGGCTTTGTGTCCCGCGACGAGCGTGCGGGCGTGCACGAAGTGGCGACGCCGGTGGGCGTGGTCGCGGGCATCGTGCCCACGACGAACCCCACGTCCACAACGATGTACAAGGCGCTGATCTCCGTGAAGGCGCGCAATGCCGTCGTGATCTCGCCCCATCCGCGCTCCAAGCGCTGCATCGCGGAGACCTGCGAAATCATGCGCCGGGCCATCGAAAGGGCCGGTGGGCCAGCGGACCTCGTCGTTTGCCTCACGAACCCCACGATCGAGTCCACGGGCGCTCTGATGAAGCACCGGGACATCGCCGTGATCCTTTCCACCGGGGGCAGCGGCCTCGTGCGCGCCGCCTACTCCAGCGGCAAGCCCGCCTACGGCGTGGGCCCGGGCAACGTGCCCGCCTACGTGGATCGCACGGCGGACCTTGCGAAGACCGCGGAAGCCATCGTTTCGAGCCAGAGCTTCGACAATGCGACCCTCTGTTGCTCGGAGCAGGCGCTGGTCCTGGACCGCCCGATCGCGAGCCGCTTCCTGGCGGAGATGCAGGCCCGCGGCGCCCACGTCGCGTCGGACGCCGAGCGCAAGAAGCTCGAGGCCTTCTGCAACCGGGGCGGCCACATGAACCCCGACATCGTCGGGATCGACCCCTGGCGCATTGCGGACATGGCGGGCTACCACGTGCCCCAGTCCACGACCGTGATCCTGGCCTTCCAGGACGGCGTCGGGCGTGACCATCCGCTGTCCATCGAGATCCTCTGCCCGCTTCTGTCGGTGCACGTCGTGGACGGTTGGGAAGAGGGCTGTGCGCTCTCGAAGAAGATCCTTCACTACGGCGGTCTGGGACACACCCTCGCGGTGCACTCCGAGGATCGCGAGGTGCTCGACCAGTTCTTCCTTCAGAAGCCGGCGAGCCGCATCGTCGCCAACGGTCCTTCGTCCATGGGCGCGGTGGGATTCTCCACCAACCTTGTGCCGTCTTTCTCCCTCGGTTGCGGCCCCCAGGCGGGCAACATCACGAGCGACAACATCTCCGCGCGACACCTCGTCAACATCAAGCGCGTCGCGTTCCCGACCACCGATTGGAAGGAGCGCGAGCGCCGGGCCCACGAGCGGGCGGCAGCGATGACCGGAGCGGGCATGCCCCGCGGGTCGATGATGGACGGGGATCCCGGCAGGCGATCGTCTGTGGGAGAGCCCGTGGAGCTCCCGACCGCGGCGGCCAGGGTCCAGCCCAAGATGAGCTCTCCGCCCCCCGCCCCGGTGGTGCGCGCAAAGGTGGCTCCCGAACCGGCGAAACTCGCCTCTCCTGGCGGGCCCGTCCCCCTTGGAATGGGCGGCGGCTTCACGGCTGCGTCCTCCCCGGTGGCAGGCAGCGCGCCGCGTTTCACGTCGCCGGCCAAGTCGGCTCCCGCCGCGCCGCGAGCCATGCCCTCCGCGCCGGTTTCGATGCCAGCTCCGATGTCAGCTCCGGCAACGGGACAAGGCAGCGAGCCCGAGACTAGGCATGATCTCGTATGCCGTCTTCTGCTTGAAAAA
>CAJXRJ010000480.1 GCA_913058555.1 uncultured bacterium | reverse complement strand
CGCGGGAATGCCCCCCGAGATGGCGGCGCGCCAACCCCAACGCCAGCTGGAGCCGTGGAACATCCTCCAGCTCCTCGAGGGCCGGTACGAAGTGCAAGAGCTCGAGGCCGAAGGACTCACGGAAGTCCCCGCGGACATCGACGTGTTGCTGCTCGTGCACCCGAAGGGGCTCGCGGAGGAGGCGCTATTCGCTATCGATCAGTACGCCCTCGGAGGCGGCAGCATCGCAGCCTTTGTGGACCCCTTCTCGTTCTTCGATCCCGCGAATGCACCGGCCATGGGTTCCCCCATGCCCACGGGCGACAACGACGTCACGGGGATCGACCGCCTCCTCGCGGCATGGGGCATCGAAATCGCCGGCGACCGCATTGCGGGCGACAGCACCCTTGGCGTTCGTATCGCCTCCCGGAGCGATCGGCCGGTCAACCTGCCGATCTACTTCAACATCACCGGCGAGACCCTCAACAAAGACGACATCGTCACGTCGTCAGTCTCCTCGATGATGATGCTCGGGCCGGGCGTGCTATCGGTCATGGAAAGCGTGCCCGAAGGCCTCGAGGTCACGCCCCTCGTCGCGACCACCGCCGCCGGTGGCGGAACCGTCGCCAAGAGCCGGCTGACCGGCCCCGAAGAAGACATCGCCCAAGCCTTCATCGCAACCGGCAAAGCCGTGACCGTGGCGGCCCGGGTGAGCGGGACCATCGAGACAGCGTTCCCCAGCGGCCCCATTGAGGAGAAGGAGGGGTCAGAGGATGATCCATCCGAAGATTCCACAGGCGCAGATTCGCCGGACGCAGCCCCGGAGAGCTCCCACCTCACGAAGTCGGAGAAGCCGTTCAACGCGGTGGTCTTCGCGGACGTGGACATGCTGCACGACAACCTCTGGGCGACACGCTCCCAGTCGATCTTCGGCGGGACCACCGTGCGCTCCAAGAACGGCAACGCGCCGCTGCTACTGGGTGCGCTCGAGAACCTCACGGGCAGCAATGACCTGATCAGCCTTCGGAGCCGGGAAGCCTTCCGGCGCCCGTTCACCCGCAAGGACGAGCTTCAGCTCATTGCGGATGAGAAGTTCGCGGAGGAGGACAAGCGCCTCCAGGCGAAGCTCTCCGAAGCAGAGCAGCGGATCAACGAGCTGCAGAGCCAGAAGGACCCCGAAAGCGCGCTCTTCCTTTCCCCGGAACAGGAAGAGGAAATCGACAAGTACCGCGCCGAACAGGCCGAGACCCAGCGCAACCTGCGGCGGGTCAAGAAGAACCTTCAGGCCAGCATCAAGGCCTTGGGCACGAGGCTCAAGCTCCTGAACATCTTCCTCATCCCGGCCATCATCGCCGCCCTTTGTATGTCCTGGCGCCTGGCCCGCCGCGGCCCGGCCCGTGCCTAATCCGTCCCGAGCGAGTCAGCCCAAGAACGACGAAGGACCCCATGAGCCCCAACACGGTAAAGACCCTCGGCGCGGTCACCATCCTATTCAGCGCCGGCGCGTGGTACGCAAACAACTCCCGGGCCTCCGGAGGAGGCAGTGCGGGGGCGGGTGATTTCGCTGTCCCCGCCCTTCAGGAGAGGATCAATGATGTGGCCTCTGTCGTCGTCGAAACGAAAGACGGCAAGGCGACGCTCGAGCGAGTGGACGCCCAATGGACACTCGCGGAGAAGGGCGGATACCCAGCGAAGGAAGCCAAGGTCCGCGAAGTGTTGATGGCCCTCCGCGGCGCAGAAATCGTGGAGCAAAAAACATCGGACCCGGAGAAGTTCTCCAAGCTCGGCCTCGATGAGCCCAATGGTGGGGATTCCAAGGGGAAGCGCATCACCATCCAAGACGCCGCGGGCGCCGACATCGCCTCCGTGCTCATTGGCGATCGACGCCCATCCAAGGCCGGATTCAGCCCGGGACGCACTCGGTCCAAAGGTCAGACCTATATTCACACCACCGAGGGAGCTCCTGCCCTCTTGGTGGACCAAGAGTTCACCCTCGACGCCCGGACGGGGACCTGGCTGGACCAGCAGATCGTCAACGTCCCTGCCACCCGCATACGCGCCGTGCGCATCGCCCACCCCGGTGGAGAACAGCTGGAGCTCTACCGCAAGGACATGGCAGAGGCGGATTTTGAGATCCTCAACGTCCCCGAAGGCATGGAGCCCAAGTCCCCCAGCGCGACGCGGACTTTCATGTCGACCCTCACGGGCCTTCGCTTCGACGACGTCAAGAAGGCCGACGCGTTCGACTGGACCGGGGAAGAAGTCGTGACCACGGAGTTTTTCACGGAGCATGGCCTGCGCGTGACGATCAAGTCCATCGAAGTCACGGACGAGGGTGGCAACGAGAACCCAACCACTTGGTGCACGGTGGCCGTGGACGCGGTGGACCCGAGCCTGCTCCCAGGCGCCCCACCGGAGCAGCCTGAACCTGGGCCGCCGGCCCCGGAGACCGCCCCCGAGGAAACCGAGGGCGACGGCGTCCCCGTCGCAGACTCGACGCCTCTGGAGAAAGTCGAGCGGGAAGCTGCCTCGATGCATGGCACCGTAGCGGACTGGGCCTTTGCCCTCCCACGCTGGAAGTCCGGCTCGATCCGGATGCTGCCCAGCGGCGTCTTGCAAGAGACCCCGGAGGCTGAGCCCGACGGCGAAGAAGAGCCCGATCCTGAGGACCCCGAGGGGTCCAAAGACGACGAGTGATCGCCTAACCATCCGCCGAATCTCGGCCCCGCCCATGACAGCACTGGGCGGGGTCTCTCTATAGCTGAGGCGATACGGTGGTCGCGGCCCAGCACCACCATCAACGCCACCATCAACGCTTGCGGACGAGCGTCACCTCGACCGTTGGTAGCGCCTCCTTCCGGAAGTCCAAGGTGACCGGCTCGAGCTTTTCAAAGCCTATAGGAACAGGGATGTCGATCCGGTAGTTGCCCTCCTCGTTGACCCGCAGAACGATCATGGTGTCGTGGGGCTTCGAAGCGCGACGCAGCGCCGTGGATCCGACATCCAGGACGCGAATCTTCGCGTCCTTGGGGAGCAGCTGAGCCCCCACGCTGGAGACGAGTCGGACAGTCGCCGTCGCCGCGCGCTCACACTCCACTTCAAGCTCGGTGCTTGGGGCGGTCAGGTGCACGGGGATCGTCGCCGTCTGATACTCCGGGAGGTTGGGAAAAACGAGCAGGTCCTGGGGAGACAGCTCGATTCGATGGGCACCGGGTTCGCCGTCGACGGGAGGAATGGGATAGCCGCTGTAGACCCGCCGGCTGCGCTCGTATTCCCTCTTCGTCGTGAAGAGCATGGCCGGCGCCTCGATCGGACCTCCTGTGTCCTTGTCGACGAGCACCAGCGTCAGGGTGGCCAGCGCCGGCAGATCTAGTTCGACACCGCTCCTCACCCCCGGCCCCACGCTGACCTCAAACGTGTGCAGCTGCGGTGTCACAAAGAGCTCCCAGTCCCCCACCGGCAGCTCCCACCGAAAGGGAGCCTCGCCGGCACCGTCGAAGACGAGGGGCTTGCCAAGAGGATCCCCGGAGATGACCCCGGCGAGCGAACGGGCGCGTAGCCGAGCCCCGCTGGGCGGATGCGCCCCGCCGTATCGCACAACGCCCTCCAGCGTGCCATTGGCCGCGAGCAGCTGCTTCTTCGGCTCGAGGGCCAAACGGGTGCGCTGTCCCGCTACGACCTCACACTCCCCGGCGGCGCAGACCTCCCCCTGAACGGCATAACGACCGCGTTCTAGACGCACGTACCACTTCCCCTTCGGCATCGGGTCGAGCTCAATCGTCAGCGGCTCGCCCGCTTTCGACTCATCGTTCCCCTGCAGCATCGTCGCGAGAGCCAGTGGGTAGCGGAGGCGCTGCTCCCGCGACGGCTTCCCCTCTTCATCGAAGAAGCGCAGCACAAAATCCTCGGGGCGCGCTGGGCTGGGCGAGATCGTCACCGACAAGGTGCCTGCTGGCTCAAGCTCGACGACAATCTCCCTTCCGGCCTCCGAGTGGTCGAGGTTAACCAGCCGCGGGGCGTAGCCCTTCGCACTTACCCACGTGCGATGCAGAGGCCGATGCGGCGGAATCGACAGCGGCGACGAGCCGCTGTAGCCACGTGAAGTCGATGAGATCCAGAAGCTGAACTCCGGGTCGGGGATGATGAACCGACCACCGGACCCTTGGTCGGTGACGACTGAGACCTTCTCAAGGTCCTCCTGTGTGACGGCATCAAGGACCCGCAGCTCCACAGGACTCATGAGCAGCGCAATGACGCTCGCCGTCTGACCTAACACTAGACCATTGAGCGCTCCCAGCTCGGACTCGCCGAGGAACGCGGCACGCCCATTCAGGGTGAGGGACACGTCACTCCTGGAGGTCGCCGCGCCGGATCGAAGCGCCTCAAGCAACTCTGCCGTTAGCTCACTGCGCCCATGGACGACGGGGACTTGCCTACCGCCGCTCCCGAACACGAGCTCCCCATCCATGGCCTCGTTGTCCCCGGACACCTTGTCCCGCCCGATGAACTGCACCGTCGCCACGCTCTCCGCGATCGCTTCCGGTTCGCCGGCAGGCAACACCTCCAACTCCTGAAGGGCGGATCTCCCAGGCGCTGCGCCCGGGGCCACGATTGACGTCTTGTCCACGCTGCCAAGCGCGGCCGGCGCGGTCGCCACCGCCTCAGAACCCGAAGGATCAAGGGCTGAGTCGTCACTCTCCCATGGACGCACGAGGACGAGCAGCGGGATAAGGAAAAGAACGGCGGCGAAGAGGATCTTCTTCATGGTGATTGCAGTCGCGAAGGTCGACGCCGCAGTGGACAAAGCCAGGACGCTGGACGGTGTGGGCTCCCTGGTGCCCGCAAGGACGGCCAACCACCCCATCGAGCGCAGCTCCGAACGGGACTCACCGTCTTCTTCGATGAGGCACTCGCGCAATCGCGCCAGCCCCCGCCGCGTGCGGGAGCGAACGGTCTCCCGTGGAATGCCGAGCCGCTCCGCCGTCTCCTGGGTAGAAAGCCCCTCGAGGAATCGGGTCGACAGCGCGACCCTCATCTCCGCAGGCAGTGACGCCAGCGCCTCCAGCAGCCGACGCTGGTGCTCAATCAGGAGAAGCGCGGCATCCGCCGGCTCCCCCGCCAGTTCAGACCTGGCACTCTCCCGTTCCCGGGCCCGCCGGGCCGCCCCCGATCGAAGTCGGCCAAACACGCCCCGGCGCACGGTCTGTGCGACCCAGCCACGCGCGTGATCCCGGTCGTCCGGAGCGCCCCTCCAAGCCGCAATCACCGCCTCCTGCGCGACATCATCCGCATCGGCCCCCTCCCCGATGAGCTGCCGGGCGAGCCTCCGCGCAAACTGCGCCAGGTCGCGAAGACGACGCTCAGAGTCATCGGAACCAGAATCGAGGCTAGGTCTTAGGGAGTTCATCGGCGTAGTCAGCTGAGCTTCAACCACCGATATGGAACGCGCCCGCCAACGGGTTCAGGATCCTCCAAAAAAAGCCCACCCAACACGAAGTAGGTGCCCACGAGCGACGGCGCGCACGACGCCTGGCCCCGACGTCCTCGCTCGACGTGGCAACCTAGTGTGCAGACTGATCCCGCAATCGAGATCACGCGACACCGAGGAATGCACTGCCCCCGCCCCGCATGTCCCAGGACTGACGCGGGGCTCGAGATCGGCGTCCGCCGAGCTCTTGGGTGCCACGGCCACATGCATACAGCTCAACGCCGGGGCCTTGCGACGAGCAGCCATCCCGTGGGCGCAATCGCCCGCGAAGACCATGGCTTGACCGGCGGGGCTGCCAGCGCACGCGTCCATCACGATCCTCCGATGGCCAGGGCCAGGCTTTGTCTGAATTGAGGGGGGACCGCCGCGCCCGGCCGCGTCATGCTCTGCGGCCCTTGACCGCCACCCAGTCATCCCCCACCGACGCCTCTGCCTCCGGAGTCCCGGCCCCCTGTCTCTTATACACATCTGACGCTGCCGACGATA
>CAJXRJ010000479.1 GCA_913058555.1 uncultured bacterium | reverse complement strand
CGAGATCATGCCTAGTCTCGTGGGCTCGGAGATGTGTATAAGAGACAGATTCCCCTCCGATGCGTCAACCGAGCGCATCGTGAACCCGGCCGCGTGCGAACCCCCATATATGTCATCGACTGCCAAGCTCCTCCTGGCTGCCGCCGCTCTCGCGGTAGGCGCCACCCTGCTGTTCATGTCCTCCGGAGACCCGTCTCCGCTCACTGCGGGGCCCGAGGCTGGCCAAGAGACTCCGGTGCTCGCGAGTGCCCCCGAGGGACCTGAGGCCGAGCTCGCGGTCGTCCCGGAGGCCGGCGAAGGGGCCCGGGCAGTCGCCCAGGTAAACCTCGTGCCCCCTACCCGGGGCAAAATGGGCACGGCCCCGCTACCCGCATTTGGGGTGGACGTACAAGTCGTCGCAGAAGCCCGCTCCGAAGGCCCCATTTCCGGCGAGCTCGTCGTGGTCGAGCGCAGTGCCATCGACGGCGGCGAAGGAGAGGTGATCGGAGAAGCGGTGCACGCCGCGCTCATGGCGGCTCCGGACGCCGCGCGGATCAAACTGCCGGCGAATGGGCGCACACGCGTCGAGCTACCCAGTGGGTTCATCGACCCGGTGTTGGTGCTGGTCGATCGTCACTGGTACACACCGCGTCCCCTCGCGCTCAGCGCCGGGGCGGAGAACCTCGAGCTAGAAGTTCGCCAAGGGGCCTGCCTCGTGCTGCGGCCTTCCGTCAGCCAAGGAACTCCCGCCGGGACCATGAACGTGTCCGGCTTCGACATGGGCGGGCTCCGCTCCGGCGGCGTGGGCATCGAACTCAACTTGGCGGGGGACGGCGAACTCCTGGTGCGCGGCCTCGACCCTGCGCGGGCTTGGACGATCGTCACCAAGGCTGAGGCGCACCATTGCCCCCTCAAGAGCGGCGTCGAGATCGAGGCCGGCGCGGAGAGAGTGATCGAGATGCCCTTCGTCCCGGGGGCCACCCTCATGGGCCGGGTCGTGGACGAGAGCGGGAACGGCCTTGCTGGCGTGGAGGTGTCCACCGGCAGCAAGAGTCCTTGGCTCGGGGGCGCAGACGCACGCCGCGTAACCACCACGGAGGACGGCGGCTTCCTCCTCAAAGGGGTCGCGCCGGGACGCGTGGAGCTCAGCGTCAAGCGGGAAGGCTGGCGCGAGCCCGAGGTTGAGCCCTTCGACGTCGCTGACCTCGAGCGGCGCGAGGGCCTCGTGATTCAGATGGATCGCGGCGCAGCGATCAGCGGCATCATCGCCTGGGAAGACGGTGAACCCGCCGGGGGCGCCCGCGTGCGCGCCACTACCCTGACGCCGTCCCAGTGGGGCGGCTTTGGCGGCGGCCGCGTGCAGACCGAAGCGGCGACCGTCGCTGCGGCGGATGGCTCGTACCGGCTCACCGGCCTCGGCGAAGGCCAGTTCACGATCCGCGCATCCCATCGGCCCGGCGACGTCGCGGCCGACGCAAGCGCCCCGCTCTGGCGCGCCACGATGCGGGCCAGCTCGGACTCCACCCTGGACCTCACCCTCGTGGGGCCGGAGCTCCTCAAGGGGCGTGTCGTGGACGACCGGGATGAACCCGTCACGGCGTTCGCAGTGATCGCCAAGCCCACCGAACAAGGCGTTCGGGAAGAACGTGCGTCCTTCGAGGACGAAGACGGGCAGTTCCGGTTTGCGAGGATCGGGACCGGCGAGTGGACCCTCGAGGCCAGCGCGGAAGGTTTTGTGCCCGCAGGCGAAGCGCGCGTGACGCTCCCAGGGGCCGCCGAGCCGTTGACCCTGCGTGTGAACCGAACCGCGACGGTGATGGGCAAGGTGCTGGACCCCCGAGGGGCACCGCTCGCCGGCGCCGAGATCCAGGTGGACGAGCCGGGACGCGGCCCCTTTGGAGGCGGTCCGCGCTACACCACGAAATCAGACGACACCGGCGCCTTCATGATGAAGAACCTGCCGCCCGGAACCACCGCGCTCGTGGCGACGGCCGAAGGCTGGGCCGACGCAGAGGTCCAGACCTTCGAGCTGGCCCCCGCCGAGGAGCGTGCTGACGTGGTCCTCTCCCTGCGTGAAGGGGGCCGCATCATCGGGGCCGCCTACGACGACGCGGGCAACCCGGCTTCGAACCAGCGCGTCACCTACGGCGAGAACTCCATGGGGTTCGGCGCACGCGGCGAGACGCGAACGGGTGCCGACGGGAGCTTTGAGTTTGAGAGCGTGACGCCCGGCACATGGACCGTGAGCGCCGCGCCCTCCATGGAGGAGATGTCCGACCGCATGAACAACGAGGGTGCGAGCTTCGTGAGCGTCATGGGCGAACTCGTCGCCGAGACGATCGATGTGCCCGACGGCGAGACGGTCGAGGTCTATCTCGGCGGCGAGCCCAAGATTCCCGTCACCATCACGGGCGTCGTGACGCGCGGCGGGCAGGTCCTTGCCGACGTCGAGGTCTACGCGACGTCCGAAGGCTCAGCGATCTTCGAGGGCATGAAGACGGCGCGCACGGATTCCGAGGGAGCATACGAGCTGACCGTCGATCGACCCGGAGCCTATCTGTTCAGCGCCAGGGACGGCGCCGCCGGCGTCGAGGTCGCCGCGGACGTCAAGCGTTCGGTCGCCCCCGAGATCGACCTCGCGATCCCCGATACCATGCTCAGCGGCCGCGTCAAGCGCTCCGATGGAGAGCCCGCGCCCGGCATCCAGGTCACCGTTCAGCGTGAGGACGGCCTTGGCCGGGTCCGCTGGAGCGGCGACCAAGCGACCACCAATGACGACGGACGGTGGGAGATCCCGAGCCTCGAACCCGGGGTCTACACGGTGCGCGTCAACTCCTCCACGCAGCAGCGCCAGTCCCAGAAGCGTTGGGGCAAGGTGGTTCGCACCGGGATCAACCTCGAGGAGGACTCGACGGTCGACCGGATCGACTTCAAGCTCGAAGAGGCCGGTAAGGTCGCTGGAACCGTGCAGGGGGTCGACGGCCAGCCCCTCAGCGGCGCGACGATCTTCTTCCGCGACCAGAGCGGGGCGTTCGTGGATCGGGTCTCCGGAGACCTCACCGACGCCTCCGGCGCCTTTGAAGCCACGGGACTCGCGCCGGGACCCTACACCGTCAGCGTGCGCATGCCCGGATACGCGAGCAGCGACGGTGCCGCGTGCACGGTGCGCTCGGGCGAGACGAGTCAGGTGGAACTGCGCGTGGACGTCGGCGTGATGCTCGAGGTCAACGTGGTCGACGGGGATGGCACGCCGATCCGAGGCCGAGTGGAGGTCCTGGACCGCGACGACCGCGAGGTGGGTGCCCCACGCACCGTCGCCCAGGTACGCCAGCAGTTCAACGCGGGCGTCTCGACCTTCGTCACCGAAGTGGGGCCGCTGCCGCCGGGCCGTTACGTGGTGCGCGTCACGACCGAAGACGGGCGCTCCAAAGAAAAGCGTCTCAGCCTGCGGGCCACCAGTGAGCTCCGCAAGGTGCGCATCAAGATCAAGGACTGACGGCGCCCCGTCCAGCCGTCCATCCAAGGGGACCTGTCAGCCTACTTCTCCTTTCGGATCAGCTCGACGAGCGTGCGAGCGAGGTCGTTCGGCACGGGGATCGTCAGATGGTACTGGGACATCTTCCAGCCGGCGGCGGTGCGGACGAAGACGCCCGTGCCGCGGGTGAGGCCGTAGGAGTCGTTGTCCAGCAGCTCGTCGAACCAGGCAGTTTGTCCGCCGTTGGCGACGTAGGCATGGCGCTCCCGCGACACGTACGTCCATCCGCGCCCCTTCGAAAAGTAGGGCTCGACGAACTTGCGAAACTCCCCCACGGTCCAGCGCTCGGTCGCATCCGTTCCCATGTAGATCGCATCGGGGGCGAAGTGCTTGAAGTAACGCGGACCATCTGCCTTGGAGGCCGCATCGTGAAAATCTTCCAGCGCCGCGCTCACGCGAAACGACTCGAGCGTGTGGAACAGTGTCGCCCCGGTGAGGCTCTTCGGGGTGTGGCCCTCGCCTTCATATACGGTGAAGCGCGCGGGCGGGTGGCCAAGCTTCGTGAGCGCGGCTGCCATCGTCTTCATCGGCCCCACCCAATCGTCGTCGGCGCCGCCGACGTACATGGCGAGGGGCAGGCGGGCGAGAGCCGTGAGCTTGGTCGGGTCAAGGTCCTCCTTCATCCCCGGCAGCAGGCTCAGGGAAGCGAAACGATCAGCGTGCTTCAGCGCCAACTGGAGCCCCGTCCGGCCGCCATTGGAGACGCCCGCCACGTGAACTCGGCCGTACTCGACGTCGTAGGTCTTCTCCACGTGGTCGACCAGCTCCATCACCCGTCGGAGGTTCGCCCCGTGCAGCACCTCGCCGTCCGGCGCGATCGGCGAGATGACCGTCCACCCAAGTCGTTCGGCTTCCTCCTTCCAATAGAGTCGGTGCCCTGCCGCGACCATGTCTCGACTCTGGGAGCCCGGGGGAAGCGCGAGTAGCACGGGTCGCGGCCCTTTGGTGTCCATCCTCCCCACCACCTCGTAGCCCAGCAGATTCGACGGGGTCTCCTGGACCGGTGGAGAGAGAACAGCGAGCAGCGACGCGGCAGCATAGGTGAAGGCAAAGTTCATGGTGCCCGGACCCTACACGCATACCGAGCGAACCGCCATGAACGACCTGACCCGCCTTGCCCTTGGGGTGTAGCGTTCGCGCTCCGCACGTTTCCAAGTGCCCCTCTCAACCCTAGAGAACGGGCACCACGCGCCATGCGCCACGTACGGGTCACGCGTTGCGCCCTACGGCACGAACGTGACCGTCAACGTGTTCGACAGGTTGAAGCCATTCAGCGGGGACCCGCTGTCGCGATACCAGAACTGGAACGTCCACTGGGAGCCATAAGCGATCGCCCCTGGGCCTGCGTCGAAAGGAGGACGCAAGTCGCTCAGCTCCACCGTGGCAGACGTTCCTGCGCCGAAGCCCGTCACGGCAGGAAAGCGAACGAGCGGCTGACCGATGCAGAGCCGCCCATCGCCCAGGGGCGTCGGCGCTTGGGGCTGGCCGTAGAGCATGAGACCAAACCCACCCGGGACGCCACCGACCACGTCCATCACGAAGAGGCTCGGGTGCGCCTGACTGGCCGTATTGATGAGAACAGGCTGGCCGGTGGAGTTCGGCAAAGGCACACAATCGATGCTCGACGCGGCCGTCAGGTCAAGGCGTGTATCGAAGGACGCTTCCCCGAATCCAAACTGCATTCCGTCGTAGCCGACCGCATTGGCGAAGGCCCGAAAGCGGTAGGACCCAGGCTGAAGAACGCCCGAGAGGTCGAACGGGAGATCCCGTCCGTAGCTGACCGACTGGGACACATCGACGTTGTTTCCGACGCCGCGTATCTGGACAAAGGCGAATCCGTAGTCTTCGCTCTCGAGGCTCCCGAACAACCGATAGTGCACGGGTTGATTCACCGAGAACAACACCATGCAGGTGCTAAGGCCCCTCGCATCAGAGTAGACGCCGCTGGTCTCCGCATCCACGGCACCACTGGCCGAGATGGAATCTGTACCGATGGCAGAGACCTGAGAAGCCTCCGCCGAGCCCATCGGAAGCCCCCCCATCCCCGAAACCGTGATCGATGCGGATTCCGCAAACGGCCCCATGCCCGGCGCCGCATATCGATCCTGGGTGAAGGCCCCCAGATCGATCGCCGCCGACCCTTCGACGGAGCGTTCTTGCACAAGGGGGACGATGAGCTGCGCGCTCGCTGCCGGTGAAAGCAGGGCGAACGCAGCCGCCAAGAAGGATCGGAGTCTCATGGGTATTCCGTTGGAGAACGGGCTGCCACTGAGAGTGCCACAGCCACCGAAATCGATCCGGGTATTCCGGGACTTAAGACGGTGGCGCGCATGGGGCAACGCCCAGCGCCGTAGGCGCTGTTGTGTCGCTATGGCTAGCCGCGACTGACGCCTTCAGTCCTGTCCCTCGCCGTCGTTCCCGCCACGCCCGCCGCGCTGATACGC
>CAJXRJ010000478.1 GCA_913058555.1 uncultured bacterium | reverse complement strand
TCTCGTGGGCTCGGAGATGTGTATAAGAGACAGGACGCCCCCCCGGCAAGTCTTCGCCGAAGAGAACCGAGCGCCCCCGAATCGTCAAGGGGGATTGGGGAGTCGCTGGCCACTAGCCAAGTGATCAGGGCAGGCCCAACCGCAGTACGTCGGTAGAAGGACGCATTCCGAGGTCCCCACCCACGGGTTCCCCAAGTCAGCAGGCCCCCCGAAAAAGTGAGGCATGCTCGCTGCGCTCATGCGGGGTCGCTGGCCGGGGGCACCGTGCCCGTCATGTGCAGGAAGCGCAGGTGCGGCCGGGCGCCGGCGGCGACGAAGGCTGCATCGAGGGCGGGAGCGTCCTCCAGCACAATCCGCATGTCGGGCGTCTGAGCCAGGGGCCGCAGGCCACGCAGCAAGTCGACGGCCCGGGGGAAGGTGTCCGCCCGAAAGGGGAAGCAGCCAGGGAAAGCCACATCGAAGGCGGCCAGGCCCAAGGGCTCCCCCGCACCGATCACGCGCAAGTGAATGCTGTCCACACTCGCCCGCTCAGCGAGCTGGCCCGAAGGAAGGGCCATACGGCGCTCGAGGTCAGCGAAGTCGGCCGGCCTGGGCTCCCGTATGGCCTCCCCCGTGGCGTCCGCCGGCGAGACATCCAGCCACTCCCAGGGGAAGTCGATCGCCACGCCTTCGTGGGAGCGACCCAAACCAAGGCTCTCGTACAGCGCGATGGCCGGCCCGTTGTCTGGCTCCACGTTCAAGCGCCAGCGGTCGCAGCCGGAAGAACGCAGCCGCGCGGCGAACGCGCCGAGCAAAGCTCGCCCCACGCCCAGGCCACGCGCGCTAGGGTCGGCCACCACCTGACGCACGTAGCCCTCCCCCTCTAAGACCTGTGCATGAAGGAAGCCCAGGGAAGCCCCACCGCGCTCACAGACGGTGGTATTCGCCATCTCGTTCGCGATCCAACGCTCCAGCGGCGGTACCTCGTCGCCACTTCCGAGCTCGGGATACAGGCGGGAAACAAGCGGGTGGTCGCTGGCGCAGGCAGGCCGGATACGGAGCTCCATGACCGGAGGGTACACGGCGCAACCCGATCGCCCTGCGGGAGCCGTCGGAGTATCGAAGACCTAGCGAGCCGTCATGGGGAGAGTCCAGACGGGCTCGTCACCGAAAGGGACGGCCACGGATTGCTCCGCGCCCACTCCGGTATCGGTCGTGACCGAGATGCGGATGGTCCCCATGGGAACGGTCCAGACCACGTTCGTGGCTGTGGGACTCTCGAGCGCTGCGCGGGGCATCGCAGGGCCGTCGTAGATCACCCGATCCTCACCGTCCCGGATGACGATCTTGACCTCCGACCATGCGGCGGAGTCAACGGGCATTTCGACGCGCACGTCGACCCGGCGTCCAGGCGCTACGTCAATGTCGAACCTGCCCAGGGCGCCGGGCTCAACGGTGACCTCGCGGCCGGGCAGGATTAGCTGCTCGGCGAAGATCATCACGCGCCAAAGCCCGGGCTCGAGGGTGCCCCGATGCCGCCAAGCACCATCAGACCACTTTAGCCAGACCTGATTTCCCCCGGGACCGACGACGCTCGCCGCCGCTTCCTGGAACATCGCGTCCAGCTCACTCGCGTCGATGGAAAGATCAGCGGACAGTGCCGGGCGCACCTCGAGGGAGCCTCCGTCGTCCAGGCGGATCACGCCTGCATCAATCGTCTCCCCGGGGCCTACGACAAGACCAGACTTGGCGACCACGGGCACACCGGCGCGAAGCAGCCGGACTCGATAGGTGCCCGGGCGCAGTGTGGTCTTCGAGAATGCGCCGGAGTCGGCGTCGAATGCAATGGGAATGCTCCCACGGGAACCCTGCTCACCGAGGAAGGCCTGAACGTCCCCCGGGATCTTCTCCGAGTCGGCAACGATGCGGCCAGTCATCGACCCTGATGTCTCTTCGACTCGCTCAACCACGAAGTCGACGTTCTCGCTATAGGGCGCCACGCGACTCCGCGATCCGAGGAGGCGGACGCCCGCTCCCGTCCAGGTGCGCACCACAACGTCCCACTCGTCCTTGCCGCCATCGGGCTCCGGAAGGGCGGAGATCAGATAGGTACCATCGGCATGGGTGGTGACGTCGTTGGACTCCCCCCAAAGGCAGCGGGCCGTAACCACGATGCCCGAGATCGGCAGGCCATCCGGATCCAGGATCCGGCCCGAGATCGTTCGCCCGGTGTCGAGCATGAGCTGAATCCCCCCGAGGGATTGGTCCCGGACTTCCATAGTTTGCACGGCGCGCGCCAACGCTTCCTTCCAGCCCGACTGGGCTCGCACGCTGACCTCCCCTGGCGGAACGCCGCGCAAGGTGAACCGTCCCTCCGAATCGCCTTTGACCGAGGGCCCAAAACTGTTTCCGTAGACCTGCCACTTCGACTCAGGGGCGGCAATCCAAACGTTCGCCTTCGGCGCCGGCCGACCGTCTGGATGGGTGACGATTCCTGACACTTCGACCCCGCGGTGGAGCACAAACTCTCTCGCAACCGGTGGCTGCCCGATGACGACGGTGGTCACGGCCGCGGCGAATCCCGAGGCCCGCGCAACGGCCTGATGCTCACCCTCCGGAAGTCCGCCGGGGTACTCGAACCAGCCAGCTGCATCGGAATAGGCGGGCGTCGGCCTCGGCGTGGACCCGGGTGAATCGGAGCGGTCGGGCCATCCCCCCGGCAGAACGACGACGGAAGCGCCCTGGATGGGGTCCCCGTTCTCGTCAACCACTCTGCCGCCCAGGGAGCGCCCCGGATGCTCCAGGCGGAGCGTAACCTCGCGGGCGCCGGGCTCCCTCTCCGGCAGCCGTCCGACGGCTCGAAGCGGGCTTGGAATCAGCCCTGGGGCGGTCGCCTGAAGTAGAGCGGACGCTGAGCAGCGCACCTCAAAGCGGCCCTGGATATCCGTTCGAACGGCGTGCCAAATGGGGTCTTCCGAACCACCGCTCGCTGCCCCCCAGATGTCGGCCCCTGCGACAGGACGATCGCGGACGTCGAGCACCTGACCCCGGACGAGGACGTCGCCTTCCACGGTCCATTGGAGGTTCTTCGTTTCCCCCTGCTCGATCTCAAAGTCTTCTTCCGTGCCTCCGTGTCCATCCAAGACAACGTAGTGGGAGGATCGCAGCCCATGGAAAGCGACGCGCCCGGAACCGTCGGTTCGGCGAACGAGTGCGGGCTCCCCGGCGCTTGCCCAGGCCCATACCTTCAGCACGATCGGCCGGTCCGCGATCGCCTCGCCCCTTGCATCCCGCACATGCACGATGATGGCCCCGGGATCGGCAGCGACTGCGCCAACGCTTGCGGCCGGTCGCGGGGCACGGGCCACCCTGTCGGGGTCCTCGCCTTCGAATGGGGCGGCGAGTTTGGCTCCGGGAACCGGCGGTTCCTCCCCCACCATCGCTACGGATCCCGAGCCCTCTGCCCGGCCAGTCAGCCCCTGGTCGAACGGCGACGATCGCTGATACAGCCAGGCGACGGAAGCTAGTACGAGAACGGCGACGACGACTAACTTCTTCATGCCAAACAAAAGGGGAGAGGTGGAGCTGCCCAGGTGGACAGCGGGGCTGGCCGAGACCAGCTTCGTGGCGGCGAGCCCTTGAGCTCCGATCGGTGCGAGCGCGTGGCGCCAGTTAGTGCGCGAATCCGGCTGGTCGTTGAACTCCGCGTCAAGCGTCCCGCGGAGCTTTGCGAGGGCGCGCGAGAGCCGGGTCTTGACCGTCTTCACGGGCACTCCCGACCGCGCCGCAATCTCGCGCGGCGGGAGCCCTTCGTGGAACCGCAGGTAGACCGTGGATCGGTAGGGTTCGGCGAGCGCGCGAACGGCGGCATGCAAGACATGCTCGTATTCGAGCTGCTGCGTCGCGTCTTCAGCGTCGGCGAACGCCGACTCAGAATCCACGGGTTGCACACGGTCGCCCTTGCCCACCCGGCGCCGGTAGCTAGCCACGCGGCGCTGGAGGATCGTCGAGAGCCATGCACGCACGTCGCGAACGCCCACCGGCGGCCGGCTGACCACGGCCGCCCAGGTGTCATGGGCGAGATCTTCGGCCATGTGCTCGTCCGCGACCATTGCGCCGGCGAGCCTCCTGACGAAAGCTCCGTGCTTCTCGAAGAGCATTTGTGGGTCGAGGGGCGAATGGGGGCGCATGATGCTGTGAGAGTCGCCGCGGGGCGGGAATCGACCTCACGCATTCACAAAATACTGCGGTCCGGAGCGCCTGAGCCCATTCGGATGCACCGGGCCGCAGCACAGGGTTGATCCGTATGACCCCCCGTGCCGCTCTGGACGCGTGGGGACCTCCGGCGTGGTGCGTGACGGACACAGCCCACGCTTGTTAGGTTGTCTGGCCCAAGGCCCATGGGCCTAGCGGTGAGAATCGGCGACCCAGGCACCCATTCGGTTCCGGTTCGTCTCCGCCCTGAGTTTCCGCGACGAATTAAAGGAGTCCCATCCAACAGCTCATCCAATCTTGCACGTCCGACCTGGTTTTTCTGGACCTAGAGGCCAAGAGCCTCGAAGGCGCCTTCGAGGCGATGGTCTCCGGACTTGTGAGCAAGGGCGCCCTGCCCGAGGAGAGCGTCCCCCGGGTTCTTGAGAAGCTCCGTGAGCGCGAACGTGAGGCGACGACGGCCATCGGCTCGTCCCTGGCGGTTCCACACGCCTACGACGAAGGCATTCCCAAGGCGATGATCGCCATCGCGCGGCTGAAGCACGGGGTCAACGCTGGGGCACCCGACGGGTCTCCCACGCGGTTCATCTTCCTGCTGCTCGGCCCCGACCGCGCGCCGGAGATGCACCTGGATGCCCTCGCGAACATCGCCCGGCTCATGTCGGACGACGAGTTTCGCTTCCTCGCGTTGCAGGCTCAGGACGCGAAGGACATGCGCCGGGCGATCGAATCGCGCTTCGGCGGCGAAGCGGCGGTGGCGAAGCACGAGGCAGAGGGCGAGGGCCTACGCTTTTCGGGTAAGCCCTTTGGCGGCATCGTTCAGGACGTCAAGCGCCGCGCTAAGCACTACGCCTCCGATTTCAAAGACGGGCTCAACGGTCGCGCACTAGGCACGACCCTCTTCCTCTTCTTTGCGTGCCTCGCGCCGGCCATCATCTTTGGCGGCCTCATGCACGGTGAAACCGGCGGCGACATCGGCGCCGTCGAAATGATCGTCGCGAGCGCTTTCTGCGGCATCGTCTACGCACTCTTCGCGGGCCAGCCCCTGATCATCCTCGGCGGCACCGGGCCGATGTTGATCTTCACCGCGATCCTGCACGACTACTGTATGGATCACGACATCGTGTTCCTGCAGGCCTACGCATGGGTTGGGCTTTGGACGGCGGGCTTCTTGATCCTCCTCGCCGTGGCCGAGGCTAGCTGCCTCATGCGCTACTTCACGCGCTTCACGGACGAGATCTTCGCGGCCCTGATCTCGTTCATCTTCATCTACGAAGCGATCGACAAGCTTCTCCTGATCTTCCAGCGCGCCGAGTCCGGGGCGTCGATCGGATACGACGTCGCGCTGCTGTCGCTTCTCCTGGCCTTGGGCACGTACTACGTCGCTTCGAGCCTGAGTCGGTTCCGTAAGAGCCGACTCCTCGTGCCCGTCGCCCGGGAGTTCCTGGCGGACTTCGGCCCCACGATCGCGATCTTTGCCATGAGCCTGATCGCGTACCTGTCACGCAACACCATCGCGCTGGACCCGCTCCCCGCGCCGAGCCACTTCCAAACGTCGAGCGGCCGCCCCTGGCTCGTGCCCTTCATGGACGCGCCCGCCAGCCTGATCTGGCTCTCCGCGATCCCCGCGCTCCTGGCTGCGGTGCTCGTGTTCCTGGACCAGAACATCACCGCCCGCCTCGTCAACAGCCCCGATAACAACCTTTCGAAGGGCGAGTCCTACCACTTGGACCTGTCTCTTATACACATCTCCGAGCCCACGAGACTAGGCATGATCTC
>CAJXRJ010000477.1 GCA_913058555.1 uncultured bacterium | reverse complement strand
CAGGCAAACACATCTACGTCTCGTCCACCAAGGGCCTCTTCTGCCTTGGCGCCGGCAAGAAAGGGAAAGGCGGCAGCGCCCTCGTCTGGCAGGGTGAATAGCTGACCCCGGCGGCGCACATGTTGCGCCGCCCCATCCGTGGGGCTGGACGGCCAAGCCCCCATGGGATGCGCTACGGACGTTAGGGTGCCCTTCCACCTTCATCCGCAACCTCGCCCCCCAGGCCGCGACCATGCTCTTCCCCCCCTCGCCCGTGCTCGTCCGGGTGACCTCGCTCCTCGTGCTCCTCTCCGCCCTGTCCACCGAGGCCAGGGCCCAGGAGTCCCCGCCGAGCGACGCCCCCGAAAAGCAGGAGGCCAAGGACACCCAAGCCATGGTCGCGGCGATCACCGCCCAGCTCACCGAGCGACGTGGCCTCCAGTTTGAGGAGCCGGTGGAAGTCGAGCGTCTTGCCAGCGACGCGTTCCGGGCCGCCCTCCGGACCCAGCATCTCGAGCTCAAGACCGAGGCGTACTTCCAGGCGACACCAAGCGCCTTTCGGCTGCTCGGACTTCTCCCCGAGGGCTTCTCCGGGGACTTCCTGGAGCAGATCCTCGACGCGAGCGCGTCCAGCTACTTTGGCCTCTACAGCCCCACCTGCAAGGCCATCCTTATTCCTGAGTTGGTGGACCATCCCATCGAGCGCATGGCTGGCGCCGAGGCCCACAGGCGGGAGGTCCTCACCCATGAGCTCCAGCATGCGGCCCAGGACTGCCGGTGGCCGCTCGCGTCGATGATCGGCCCCTCGGCCGCTAGCCACGACGAGCGACTGGCGAGGAGCGCTCTCATCGAAGGGGATGCGGTGTGCACCGCGTTCGACGTCACCCTTTCGGCCACCGGATCGTCGATCTTCGAGTTCGAAGGCGAACTTGCGGACACGATCCGTAACCAGCTAGAGCTGACCGCATTGCTCCAGTCCGGTGAGGGCCGTGGACTCGTCGATCCGACGGCCCGTGTTTTTGAGTACGGCCAGGGCGCCGCGCTCGTGCAACGCATCCTGAAGGCCGGCGGATGGAAGGCCGTGAACGCGGCCTTCGACGACCCGCCGTCCAGCAGCGAACAGGTGCTGCACCCCACCAAGTATCTGGATGAGCGCGACTGGCCCGTGACGGCGGTCCTGGAACTCCCGGCCGAGCTGGCCGAACAGGGTTGGGAGGTGGCTGGTAGCGACACCCTCGGCGAACTCGTGCTACGCGAGCTCTTCGCGGAAAGCCTCGAAGGGGCTGAGCTCGTGCGGGCCAGTTTCGGCTGGGACGGGGACCGCTGGATCCTCGTGCGACGCGGCGACGACGAAGCGCTGATCTGGACATCCGTATGGGACTCAAGGACCAACGCGCGGCAAGCATTCGACGCCCTCACCCAGGTTTACGGCCTTGGGGGTCCCCGCCGGGAGCCGTGGCGGAGCTCACTGGACAGCGCCGCCCAACCGATGGTGCTCATGCGCGACGGCGACCGCGTCGCGATGTGCGTTGGCCTTGCCTTCGACGGCGCGGAGCTCGAGGCGGCGGAGGGCCCCGCATGGCGCGCGGTGAAGGGCGCCCTTTCCTCCCCGCTCGAACACCACGTTGCGGACGAAGACAAGGGGCGGGGGGACGCACGCGTCACTCGCCGCCTCGAGCGGGAAGCCATCGACGCCCTCGCAGCGGCGCGCATCCAGGTCGACGGCCTCAAGGTTCGGCTTCCGAAGCTCGACCTTGAGCTGACCCTACCGGGGCCGAGTTGGACCGTACAGAGGGACACCCCCATGGCCATGGTGCGCGTGATCTTCCTGAGTGCCAATCCAAGCATCAACTTCAACGTGAGCGTGGCCCCAGCGGAAGGCCTCGGTCCCCAGGAGACGATGGAGGCCACCCTCCAGTTCCTCGATAGCACCTTCGGCAACATGAAGGTGGAGGTCGAGGAGGTCCGCGACGACCCGCGGGGCCCCACTTTCGAGCTGCGCTACGCCGCCGACGTGGGCCCAAACCGGTGCTGGTTCCGCCAGCTCGGAATCCAGCGAGGCGATCTGTTCATCGTGCTGAGCTGCACACGCATCGGAGGCCCCATCGAGGGCAAGGCGGCGGAGGAGTTTGAGCTCCTGCTCAATAGCGCCGCCTTCGGAGACCCAGGAAAGTGAGGCAGGCGGCGCCGGTGGATCGCCAGGTCACTTTCGGGACGGGGCGCACGGAATTTGCGGTATTGCCTGCGGACCGGAGCGGAGCCCTACGCAGGGGCCCCCATGCTTGCCTTCTCCGCTGCGCTCCTCCTGGCCCTCCTGCCAGCGTCACCCCTTCCCGAAAAGACCGCTCCTTCCGCCGGGACGCTCGTCCTCGCGGATATGCCGGACCTCGCGGGGACGGCGCTCGCCTCGTTTGAACTGGAGAGCCCCGTGCGCAAGGCGAGCGGCGAGATCTTCGGCTCGGTGTCATTCCTCGGCACGAAGTCGCAGGCCATGCTGCACCCGGTCTCCACGGGGATTGACGGGCGCGGATCCGGCTGGGTGCTCGCTATCGAGGCCTCGTCGGCGCGACTGTCGGACCTCATCCCGCCCCTGGAAGACTCCGTCGCCGGCGACCTCGGACTTCGCACGACCGCCGTGCTGCTGGCCACCGGCAACTCGCGGGTGGATGAGGCCACGATGAGCCCGGACGTGGCGGCGTTCTACTCGCCGTACTTCCGCACGGCGAGACTCATGCTCGAAGTCTCCGGCGGGGTGAACGTCCTGACGCGCATGGAACCCGGGGACGGCACGCCACTCGGCGTGGCCCTCGACATGCTGGGCATCGAGACGGACGGCGTCCTGCTCCAAGGGACGATCCTGAAGGACGCCTCGTTCTCGGATCTCAAGAAGGCCCACAAGGACAAGAAGCTACGCAAGCGCTTGGAGGAGTCCATGGAGCTCCGCGCGTACCTGCCCGCGGTGAACCTCGGCGGGCTTCCCGGCAACTTCGCCACCGGCGAGACAAGCTTGATCGTCGGCGGCAAGCCGAGCGTCGGTCTCGCGTTCCGGCTCGTGCTCGACAAGGGCGACGCCCGTGACTCCCAGTCGTTCGAATGCCGTGTGGACGTGGCCGAAGCGCGCCCGGGCGTGACCGAAGTCCAGGTTCTGGGCACGGCGCTGGGGACGTGGCGCGACGCCCTCGGGATCCAGGGCCTGCACCTGGAGAGCCCGCGCCTTCTGCTGGAAGTGGATACGGCCCAGCGCGTCGGCTTTGGCGTCCGGGGCGAACTGAAACTCGGCTCCCGGAACATGGCGCTCTCCGCCAAGCTGCAACTGCACACCGTCACAGGCGCCCCCGTGGGCGGGTTCTTCGAAGGCAGCCTCGACTCCATCGGATCCAAGGACCTGATGGCCTTCGCCAACGCCCTCGGCGCGGCGCGCGGCAAGGGGCCCCTCCCGGCCAGCACCCTACCGGACTTCGAACTGCGCGATCTCTACCTCAAGATCGCCCCCACCGAAGGTGACAGCGACCTCGGCACCAGCGAAGGCTTCGCCCTGCGCGGTGAGTTGCACGCCCTGAACACGCAGCTCGCCTACGTGGATGGAGCGATCAGCATGGGCGGATTGATCCCCGACCTCACCCTCAAGGGAGAGTGCGCGGACGTCGATCTCGGCGCCGTGTCGTTGAAGGACGCGAGCGTCGACATCCGCCTCGGCGCCACCCTCGATCAACACTTCCGACTGAAGGGCGCGACGAAGCTCCTGGCCCTCCGGCGCTCGGTGGACGTCAACTGCAGCCTCACGAACCTCGTCATCGACACGTCGGAGACTTTCAAGGGCGTCTACTCCACGGCCTACCACCTGAGCTCCCCGTCCCAGGGACGCCCCACCTGGCGCATTGCCGCGGAGTTTGAGAACCACCTGTCGAAGACCCTCAGCGATCAGGTGTCGGGCAAAGCGCGCGCCTGGGCAGAGGAAGTGGAGCGGGACTTCGCCCGGGCCGAGAAGAACCTCAAGAACGCCAAGTCGAAAGTTCGCGAGCTGGACGGTGCGATCGACGCGGCAAAGAAGACGGTCCTCGCCCGGCGGGACAAACAAGGGGCCGGTCTCCGAAAGGCCCAGGCTGAGGTGGCAAAGATCAACGGCGAGATGAAATCTGTCCGCGCGACGATCCTCCGCAAGCGTGGGGAGCGCAAGGCCAAGGTGACGAAGAAAAAGAAGGCAGCGGACAAGGCGCGCAAGGCCTGGAAGGACGCCGTCTCGGCGCGCAAGAAGGCGAAGATTCACAAGAAGCCCAAGCTGAAGATCGTCGAAGCAGCGAAGTTCGCGGACTACCAGGGAAAATCCGCTGCGTACGCCACGTCCAACGCAGGCTACCAGGCGCTTTTGAAAGTGCCGATCGAAGCAGACGCCCGCATGATCGCCCTCGCCGGCGCACGGGACGTGGCCACCGCTGCGCTGAAGGGCGCCGAGAAGATGACCGAGGTGTGGCCCATCGAAACCGACCCCAAAGTCGCATCGCTCATCACGGCGCGCGGCGCCGCCCTCGGAGCCCTCGACGTGGCAAGGGCCTCAGTTTTTGTGAGCGGCAAAGCCGTCGTCGGCGCCGGCAAAGTCACCAGCTGGATCGCGAAGCACAACGGCGATCTCTTCATGTTGGACTCCGCGAGCTTCGAAGCGAAACTAGCCGGCTACCTCGCGGGAAACTCCGTCCAGCTGAAGGCGAAGGCCCGGTTCCTTGGGGAGAGGAAGAACTTCCGATTGAAGGTCTCACCCAAGACCCTGAAGGACGGCGCCCTCGCCAAGGCGCTCTGGAAGCACCTCAAGAACGAGCTCGAAGGATAGCGACGGGCGGCGAGGTGCGCGTCAGAGCACGCGGACGGCGAGCCCCTGGGTGAAGTTGCTCGTGGCACCGTCGCGGTACCAGATCTGGAAGTTCCAGGTTTCGCCAACGATGGCGGGGGTGACGCCATTCGCCAGGGGCAGCCCGGACCAGTCCACGTGAAGGCTCACTCCCCCGGAAGGGCCCGTGCCCAGAATGCTCGTCTGGTATCGACCGATCGGCGAACCCAAGCAAAGGCCATTGACGTTCGGGTCTATGCCTTGGGTGGCACTGAGGATCCCGATCGCCGCCTGGTTCAGGGGGAGCCGTCGGCCCTCGAGCGTGAGGTCGTTCCGTGCGAACTCTGCGGAGCCCGAGCCAAACAAGCGTCCCGATTCGCCGGTGGAGTTCACCGATGCTGTGCAGAACGGAAAACCGACGGTGCTACGAACGAGGTCAAACCGGAAGGTCGCCGTCGTCTCGAAGCCGCCTTGGTTGAACCAGAACGCGTAGGTGCCTGCCGGCAGCGGGATGCGAAAGCCCTGAACGCCCGGGAACGCGTTCATCGTGTCGAGCAGGTTGGTGCCGACGTCCGCCGGCCCGTAGATGGCGCCGCCGAGCAGGATCCCGGGGGTCGAGTTGAAAGGGGACGCGGAGAAAACCGCGCCCCGTTGGAAGCCGGCGAAGGCGAGCTCGGTCATGTGACTGTAGGCGGTCAACTCGAGCCGCTCGACGGCTAGACCCGGGGGGATCGTGATCGTCAGGTAGTCGCGATCGAGCGCTCCCATACCGGACGCCGATCCACGCTGCGTGCACGACAGAAAGTTCGCTCCCGCCCCCAGTGTGCTCCACTCCGTAGGGTTCGTCCGGATGTCGGAGATGTCCCCGTCGACCGCTTCGTCGTAGTCGCCCGCCAGCGCTGTCCCAAAGAGCGCGGCACACATCACCGCTTGAACAAAAAGAGTCGTCACACGAATCATGGCTGCCTCGAAAGGGCTGGCATGGGCGAGGCGATCTCCCCCATGCAGTGGACGCATCGGCCACGGGGAACCGGCGCGGAGGGCGCGGGGCCCCCGGGGGCCACACTAGCAGTGCCGCCACAGACGCTGGGGCCCACGGCTTCAGATTGCCCGGATTGATGCGAAGCGTGTCCTCGCCGGACAGCCAGGGGCGCTCCCCTTCGGTGAAGGAGGCACGCTGGCCG
>CAJXRJ010000476.1 GCA_913058555.1 uncultured bacterium | reverse complement strand
CACGCTCGGTGCCCCCACGCTCGGTGCCCCCACGCTCGGTGCCCCCACGCTCGGGGTCGGTGGCAAGGCCGAAAAGGATGCGTCCGACGCGGTTTCCTTCACTACCGAGGACAAGCAACTGATCAAGGGCTCGTTCTACGCGCCCAAGAAGTCGAGGAAGGGCCAGGCGGCCCCGTCCGTGCTCCTCCTGCACGATGCCGGAAAGACCCGCGAGGAGCTCTCCGACCTTGCGGCATACCTCCACAAGCGCGGCTTTGCGGTTCTCACGATGGACATGCGTGGGCACGGCGAGAGCCAGACCGACAAAGTCAACTTTGAGAAGGCAGACGGGAAGCTAAAGGAGTCCCTCTGGGCCCTCAGCTCCCGCGACGTGGACGCCGCCGCTGAATTCCTCAGCGACCAGAAGAACGTCCACTCATCGAACCTCTCCATCGTGGCCTTCGGCGCCGGCTCAAGCCTCGCGGTGCGCCGCGCCTCCGTCGACGACAACGTGCGCGCGGTTGTCCTGGTGAACCCGGCCCCGAACGCTTTCGGCTACAACCTCGTGAACGGCGTTTCCGAGCTGGGCGGACTGCCCACCTTGCTGATGTCCCCGAAGGATCACCGAGAGGAGTCCCGCCGACTTCAAGAGGCGGCCCACAAGGACAACAACGGTCTTGAGTACGTGGACATCACGCCCCTCAAGTCCGAGGCCGACTCGATCCAGGACGACAAGCGCCTGAAGTCAGGCATGGGAAGCTGGCTGCGCGAGCAGGCCATGCCGAAGAAGTAGGCCCGGCTGGTGGCCCTCTCTGGAATCCTTCCTCGGAGCCTCGGCTGACTCAATCCTTCCACGTGGGCCTTCCCACCTGGGCATTCAATCACGGGCGGCGGATCCATACGGATCCGCCGCCCGTGTCCTATTTCTGGTTTGCGCTGGAGGAGGAGTCCGCCGCAATGGGCTCCCCCCTGCTCCGGCAGCTCCTCTAGCAAGGTAGACTTCTGATCCAGATGCCTTCCGTCCGCCGACTTGCCCGTGGGATGCTGTCCCCCCGCTCCCGACAGCGCCTGCGCCATGCGCTGGACATCCTGAACACGCAGTACCACGCACGCTTCAAGAAGGGCGCGGTGCACGCGCGCCTCGAAGAGCTGCGTCGGATCCCCCGGGGGCTGCACGTCGAAGGCACCAATATCTGCAACGCCAAGTGCGTCTTCTGCGCCTATCCGCAGATGGAGCGCCGCAAGCAGACGATGTCCATGGAGGACTTCGAGCGCGTCGTGGGCCAATACCTGTCCATGGGTGGCCGGAGCGTCTCGCTCACCCCCATCGTCGGGGATCCGTTTGTCGACAAGCACATGTTCGAACGGCTCGACTACCTCATGGGTCTCGAGCAGGTCACGTCCATCAGCTTCTACACCAACGCGATCCTGATGACGCCCGAGAAGTCGGCGCGGCTCATGTCCTACGCGTCGAAACTGCACGTGCACGTTTCCTGGGGCGGCTTCGACAAGGCGACCTGGGACGAGATCATGGGCGTCAGGAAATTCGACGAGGCCAAGGACGCGGTGTTGGGCTTCCTGGAGGTCAAGGAACGAACGGGCACAGAGATTCCTTTCACCCTGGCGCTGCGCTGCCCCGACTCCGCCTGCCAGGGCGAGCTCTGGGACACCCTGAGCGCCTACCGCGACCGGGGCCTCGTGGAGATCGCGGGCATGCCGGACTATGACTCATGGGCAGGCAAAGTCGCGCCGGAGGCCCTGACCGCCGTGGGCCTTGAACCACGGACGATGCCCTACAAGCGCGGGCCGTGCGAACTCCTGTTCACCAAGCCCGTCGTCCTGGCCAACGGCGACGTCAACGCATGTGCGTGCCGCGACGTCGAAGCGGAACTCATCGTTGGGAACGTGAACGAGACGCCCCTCGACGAGATCTGGGCCGGGCCTGCGATCGACGAACTCATCGATCGCCACGAACGGGGGGACTACCCCGACGTTTGCAAGCGCTGCACCTACTTCGTCAGCGTCTACAACTCGCGCAAGAGCCGGACGTTTGCCAAGGACGGGCAACCCGGTGGCAACTGGGAGTGATCAGGCGGCTGCGAGGGCCGACTCATCGGCGCCCTCGACGATCGCCGGCAAAGAGATCACGAACCGTCCGCCCACGGGTGTCTGCTCGAGATTGACCCTTCCGCCGGCCCCGTGGAGGAGCCGTTCGGCCAACGAGGCGCCAAGTCCAAACACCCCGGCCAGGGTGACGAGCTGAACGCCATCGTCCACGGCGCGCCGCGCGAACAGGCACTGGTCCCGCTCGGAGGGTTGGATCCCCGTGAAGTCGATGGTCACCTTGACCTGATCCAGGTCGAGTGAGCTCGCCACCGAAAGCGGCGTGCCCTTCTTTCCTAGGCGCTCCGCGACCCGCAAAAGTCGCGAGACCGAGGTCATGAGCACCTCCGGGTCGAGCACACAAGTCGCGTCAGTCAGACTACCCATCTCCGAATCGTCGACGATCGCCCCCATAAGCGTCGCAAGCGCCACGGGCTCGGGTTTCTGACCCTTGCGCCCAAGCCGCAGCAGAAAGTTCGCGCGCATGTCGTCTAGATCCCCGCTCAACCGGCGGCAGGCCTTGGAGATCTGCCCAATGAATGTAGAGACCCGATCCGGCACTGGGCCGCCGATGCCCTCCTCCACGAGCCCGGCATACTCGATGGCGATCGTCAGCGGCGTGCGCAGCTCGTGGATGGCGTCCCGCACCATTTGGTCCAGGTCGTCCGCTCCGCGTGCGGAAGCCGCCGCGACCCCTTGTACCAAGCTATGGAAGACCTCCGGCGTCGCATCGAAGATGGCGTTTGAGAACTCCATGGCAGCCACGGAGCTCAACGGGTGCCCCGAATGTGATGGAGCACCCGCGCCCTTCGGGGACACGACGATCAGCGGGAAGGGCACCAGGCCTAGCGGATCGCTCCGCAGACCGAACTGGATGGACTCCGTGTCCACCACCGTGACGCCCCGGCATTGGGCGAGCTGCTCCCGCAGCGCCCCGATCTCATCGACCGGCCAATCTCCACCGCAGGCGTCCTCTGAGTTCGGGGCCGCACCGATGCCATCGGAAGGGCACGAATCGAGCCTTTGGTTGGGTCGAATGTGAATCACCCGAAGCTCGGCAGAGTCCACCCAGGCGGGCGTGCGATCGGAGATGAGAAGAACGTGGAGCATAGGGGAGCTTGGTGGGTGCGGGCAGGTGGGACGACCGTGCCGGCATGGGGCGTGGGTCTGGTGGAGGGACCTGGCCCCGGAGACTCGCTCGCCCCCAGGCCCCACGGTCCATGCCGGTCACATGGACGTCAGGGCCTGATGGCGATGAAGGTGATGGCTTCGCGCAGGCTGCGTGCTAACTGACGTAATCGGACGGGCTTCCTAAATACTGAAACAGCCCCCATGTGGCGGGCACGGGCGGCGTAGTCGGACTCGGCGCCAGAGACCACGAGGATCGGAATCTGGGGCAAGTCTTCGATCATGCGCGCGTGGTGCAAAAACTTCAGCCCACTCATCCGGGGCAGGTCCAAGTCCAACACGACGGCGTCGAACTCCTGACTGCGAAGCTCTTCCAGTGCGCGAACCCCGTCCGGCGTGAAGATCACGTCGAATCCCCGGTCGGAAAAGTACTCGTTCGCGAGCGCCACAAGGTCCGGGTCATCTTCGACCCAAAGGACTTTGTGCCGGGTGCTGGTCACGGAACGCAGGGCCCGAGTCGTCATGCCCTCCGGGCTCGCCGGATCCACGAGCGTGCCGCGCTGCAGGGCCTCGTACGCTTCGTCCTCGTTGTGCATTGGGAACCCCATCAGCGGCCGCCCCCTGAGATGACACGCGAGAGCGCTTCTGCAACTTCGCTGGGGCGCGTCGGCTTTTGCAGCACGACCCGCGCCCCGTTGACGCCCGCCCTCACCATGGCATTCTGATCGGCGCCACTGAGGATGACGGCCGGCGGCGCATTCTCGAGGCATTGGATCCGGCGCAGGAGCCGACACCCGTGGATCCCCGGGAGGTTCAGGTCCAAGAGCACGGCATCGAAGACTGTGCGCTCCATGGCCCCAAGTGCCTCAGAGCCACTACCGACACCGAAGGAAGCCAACCCATGCCGGCGAAGACTGGTCCCGAGCGCCGTGCGCAGATCGACATCGTCCTCAACGATCAAGACGGTGTGCGCCCTGGATTGAATGACAACCTCATCCCCCAACCATCGCTGAATCCGAGGGGTCCGCCCCGAACGCGAAGGCGCAACGACCTGGGACGAACTGACCAGAGCCATGCCCCCACCGTTCCAGGCGTGACCTTGAATCACGTCGGGCGATGGCCTGGGCACCACGAAGTGGTGAGTTCCGCCAACGCGGACGGACTCGGACTGAGTACGGCGATCTTGATCCATAACGATATCTGGGTAGAAGTCACAGCCGCTCCACTTGGCAATTGGGTCGAACGTGCTCCCCGGCGAATCGACGGTTGGATTCCCCCCTCTAAAGGCGGCGTCAGGTCCTTCTGTTCGGGTTGCGTCGCATCCCCTTCCGCAAACGAAAGCGCTGCGGCAATGGGAAATGGATTCCGGGTTCGTGACGGCTTCGCCGTTGCAGCCCCATCGAAGCGTCAGTCTTGACCGCCGGTCACAACAGGGATGACCCGCAGCGCACGTGCATATTTTTGTGCCCTGCGGCTCTATTGAGCGCGGCCAGAGTCTGAACACCTGGTTGTGGAGATGCTCGACTCAATCAGCCCAGGCCGGCTTTCGTGCGCCGTCCTCGACGATGATCCCGTTGATCGGGATCGTCTCCGTAGGCTGACCCGGGGCACCCAGATCCGGCTCTACACTATCCAATGCCCAGAGGAACTGCTGGGCCAGCTCCGTCGAGCCCACTTCGACGTGCTCATCCTCGATAAGCGCATGGGCATCACGTCTGGACTCGAGGTCCTCGGGTCCGTGCGCGAAGCTGGGTGGCCCGGCCCCGTCATCCTGCTCACCGGCAGCGGCGACGAGCGCTTGGTGGCCGAAGCGTTTCGCTCGGGATTTGCGGACTACCTAAGCAAGTCCGATCTGACCGCGAGCGCACTTGAACGCGCCGTTGGTAATGCCGTCGACAAGTCACGGCTCGAGATCGAGCTGGGCGCCAAGACACAAGAACTGGCCGAGCGAGTCGAGCAGCTCGGGAAGTCCAACGCGGAGATTCGTCGGGTCTATCACTATCTCTCCCACGAACTGAAGACCCCGCTGACATCCGCAAGGGAGTTCATCTCCATCGTCCACGACGAGTTCTCTTCGAACCTGGACGATGTGGCCTGCGACCTTCTCGTCAAGGCGTTGAGGAACTGCGATCAGCTCGCTGTCCACATGAACGATCTCCTCGACGTGTCGAAGGTCGACACGGGGAAGGCCGCGCTGAAGCTAGAGCGCCACGCCGTGGCCGACATCGTGGACCTCGTGGCCTCGGACCACGCGTCTTCGTGCAGAGCAAAGGGCCTCGATCTCCGGGTAGAATCGCTTGATCCGCGCTTGAGCGCCATCATGGATGACCAGCGGGTCTTCCAGATCATCTCGAACCTCATCAGCAACGCCGTCAAGTTCACGCCGAAAGGGGAGACATCACGATCCGCGTTGGACGCGATATCGAGTCACCTGCAATGCTGGCGATTGAGGTGACCGATACCGGGCGAGGCATCGAGGAGCAGGACCTTGAGTGCATCTTCGAGCGTCTACGCCAGACATGCACGGACGACTCTGAGGTGCAGGGCGGGCTCGGCATCGGGCTCTACCTATGCCGGGAGTTCGCGGACCTCCATGGCGGGAGCGTCGTCGTCGAAAGCACCCGAGGCGTAGGCAGCACATTCACCGTTCGGCTTCCGCTGGACGGCCCCGAGGATCCCCTCTCGCTTGGGTCTCAGGCCCCAAGGAACGCGACCGGCGCCCCCCATCCCGACCCCTTCTTCCCCGTGACGGCCTCTGTCTCTTATACACATCTCCGAGCCCACGAGACTAGGCATGATCTCGT
>CAJXRJ010000475.1 GCA_913058555.1 uncultured bacterium | reverse complement strand
CTGCATATCGTCGGCAGCGTCAGATGTGTATAAGAGACAGGCCAGCGACCCCCCAATCGAGCCCCGCCCGCGGCGGCTCCCCCCACGGCCCCTTCCGGGGCAAGCTGCTCGTCATCGACCTGGACGACGTCGGCTTTGACCTCCTGCGTGAGACCCCGACCCCCACCCTCGACGCCCTCGAGCGTGAGGGGCGCTTCTTCACCAACTTCACAACCGCGTCGATCTGTACGCCCACCCGGGCGATGTTCAACACGGGCGCGTTCCCCTCGCACCGTGACCTGCTCATGGGCGAGATCGTGCCCCCGCAGAGTTCCTTCGCGATGCCCATCGCGCCGCTCACCACCCTCGGAAACCTCATCCAGGGCGGCGGCTACTCAACCGCGAAGGTTGGTAAGTGGCACCTCGCTGGCTCCCTCCTGGAGAGTCATCCCCAGCAAGCTGGCTGGCAGGCCTACGCCGGCTCCTTCAACAACGTCCAGCAGCCCGGCCTCGGCTTCACGAACTACCCCAAGACCGTCAACGGCGTCACGACCCAGATCACCGGCACCTACCTCACGACCGACGAGACCAACGACGCCATCCGATGCGTCAACGCGAACATCGACCTCGTCTCGGTGAGCTACCACGCCCCCCACAAGCCGTGGCACATCCCGCCGGCCCACCTCTTCACGGTCTCACCGATCAATGACGACAGGGACCGCGCGCGGGCCATGCTCCAGGCGTGTGATAAGGAGATGCGGCGCCTCCTGAACGCCGCGCTCCCCCTTGGCTATACCGTGATCGTCTTCGCCGACAACGGCACGGCCCAGCCCATCGGCGGCTTCAAGGGCACCTTCAAAGAACTCGGGATCGTCAACCCCATGTGGGCCTTCGGCCCCGGGATCACGCCGGGCCTCGACACTTCCCGCGTGGGCGTCGTCGACCTCTACGCGACCATCGCCAACCTTTTCGGCATCCCCGCAGGCCAAGGCAGCGGCTTCCCGGACCGTGGACCTAACTCTCGGTCGTTCATCCACGCCTTGCACGGTTTCCCTGTCATCAGGCGTTTCACCTACGCCGATCGATTCCGAAACCTCGGCGACGACCCGCGCCTCTTCCCGCTGACCCGGTGGCGCCGGGTGGTGCGCGGCGACCGCTACAAGTTCTCGATCGCGGACGCTGACACCGCGGAAATCAAGCTCGTGGACTACGTCAACGACCCCGACGAGACCATCAACTTGCTGAGCGTCTCGGGCGGCCTGTCCGGCGAAGCCAACCTCTTCCACCGCTTCGCGAAGTACGTGTTCACGGTCCTATGAGGGGAAACGGAGCCCTACCGGTTTAGAGCCGCGAGGGCTCCCCTCAGGCGATCGAACTCCGCGCGCTGCTCCTCGGAGAGCCCCTCTCGCCCCTTCGCTTTCAACAGGTCGTTGAACTCGAGGGGGTCACTCTCGAGATCAAAGAATGAGGTCTGCCCCTCCGACCGGTTCTCGAAAATCTTGTAGCGCTGGCCCCGCAGGACCACGTGATCGCGATCGGGCTTCGCTGGGTCCCGGCTCTTGAAGAAGCGCTCGGCGAGGATCCAGTCGCGATCCCCGCTGTGATCCGGATTCAACAGGACCGGCGCGAATGAGATTGAGTCCTTGGCCGCGGGCTGGGGATCGAGCCCCATCAGGTCGAGGCAAGTGCCATACAGGTCGCTGGAATTGACGAGGGCGCCGGAGGCCCGCCCCGGGCTGGCCACGCTCGGTCCTTGAACAATAAGCGGCACATGGACGCCCGACTCGGAAAGCGTCCCCTTCCCGAGTCCCCGGGGGAAGTCCGCGGGCAGCGCGAGGCGGGTTGTTCCATTGTCCGACAGCACGATCACGTTGGTCCTCGCCCGGACGCCCTCCGGAAGGTCCGCGAGGAGGCGCCCGATCTCCGTGTCCATGGCCTCCAGCATCGCGAGGAACGCTCCGCGGTAGTCGGTGCCCACTTGGGTGCGATCGAAGGGCTTCGTCAGGAGCTCCGCCGGCGGCGCGTGGAACGGCATGTGCGCCGAGTTGAAGCTAACGGTCACGAACCACGGTACGTCGCCGTACCCGCCGATCGCCCCGAGGGCATCGTCCACGTTCACCGTCGTCGCATAGCCCTGGCGCCGCGCCAGCTTGCCGTCCACAACTTCCTCGAAGTCGAAGTACTTCCCGCGCTCCTCAAAGTCCGCCTTGAGACCGCGTTCGCCAATGTTCTCCATCGTCCCGCGGAACACGTCAAAGCCTTGGTTCACGGCGTGACCCGGCCCGTCCACGTGCGTGCCCAAGTGCCACTTCCCGAAAAGCGCCGTGTGCACACCCCGTTCCCCAAAGCCGTCCTCGATCGCCTGGGGCAGACAGAGCTCGGACAGTGGAAGCCCACTCTCACCCGAATCCGCTCGGAAGACCCTGCCCACGCCCGTGCGGAAGGCGTACTTGCCCGTCATGATCGTGGCTCTCGTGGGACTGCACATTGGATTGGCCCACGCGTTGTCGAAGCGCACGCCGGTCGCGGCCAGGCCGTCCATCACGGGCGTCCGGGCGTCCGGCGAGCCGTAGCAACCCATGGATTCCACGCCCACGTCATCGAGCAGGATCAAGAGGACGTTGGGTGGCGCGCCGCTAGAGGCGTCAGCTGAAATCCCCCCCTGACCGCCCGCCGGCTCCGCATCCGACCCGCCGCAGGCCACGAGCAAGCCCAGCGCCGCGATGGTGGGGAGCAGTGCGGGGAATCGGAGCTTGTGCGTGGGTTTGGGCATGGCAGCGACAGTCTAGACATCGAGGCGGCCTCATCTGCGCCCCTGGGACCGTGGAGAGTGTATGCACTCCCCCGTCCCCGGGTCCCTTACTATCCGCCCATGGCATCTATCCACCCGACCTCCTCGCGGCCCAAGCGCATCGGCGTCCTGACGGGCGGCGGCGACTGCCCCGGCCTCAACGCGGTCCTCCGCTCCGTCACCAAACACGCCCTCCAGGCGGGGCTCGACGTCCGGGGCATCGAGGACGGCTTCCTGGGCCTCATCGAAAACCGCGTGCGCGAGCTGCGCTACGACGACGTCTCCGGGATCCTGAAGCTGGGCGGCACGATCCTCGGCACCTCGAACAAGGCCAACCCCCTGAAGTACGCCACGGGCACGGACGAAGCCGGCGCGGTGATCTGGTCGGACGTCACCGACAAGTGCTTCGCCACCATCGAAGAGCACGGCCTCGAGGCCCTCGTCGTGCTCGGCGGCGACGGCACCATGATGTGCGCCCAGCCCTTCGCCGACGCCGGCATCCCCGTGATCGGCGTGCCCAAGACCATCGACAACGACGTCATCGGCACCGAGCTCACCTTCGGCTTCCAGTCCGCCGTCGAGATCGCCACAGAGGCCCTCGACCGCGTGCACTCCACCGCGGAGAGCCACGGCCGCGCCCTCGTGGTGGAGGTCATGGGCCGCAACGCCGGTTGGATTGCCCTTCGCGCCGGGGTCGCCGGTGGCGCAGACGTGATCCTCGTACCCGAGATCCCGTTCGAGATCGAGCACGTCGTGGAGCAGATCGAATGGCGCCGCAAGCTCGGCCGTCGCGCCACGATCCTGTGCGTCGCCGAAGGCGCGACTCAGGTGGGTGGCGAGCAGATCATCCATGCCATGGACCCCACGTCGCCTGACCCGGTCAAGCTAGGCGGCATCGGGGAATGGGTGGCCAAGGCCATCGACGAACGCTCCGTCGTTGAGGCCCGCGCCGTCACCCTCGGGCACGTGCAACGCGGCGGCTCGCCGGTGGCCAACGACCGTGTGCTCGGCACGCAGTTCGGCGCGGCGGCGACGCAGCTCCTTCTGGACGGCAAGGCCGGCCGCATGATCGCCTGGCGCGAAGGCCGCGTGACCGACGTCCCGATCACGGACCCGGCGGGCGGCCAGCGGACCATCCCCGCTGATGAACCGCTCGTCGCTGCGGCCCGCAGTTGCTACACGACCTTCGGCGACGCGGCGCCGCGGGACCTCCCCGAAAACAAGCGTGGCCGCGGCCCGAGGGGTCTTCTGCGATGAGCGTTCGGATCGGACTGGTCGGTAACTCCTTCGCTCGCATCATCCAGCTTCCCGCCCTCCGATGGGCGGGGGCCAACGGGGCGCCCAACGAGGTCGTCGCCGTGGCAGGCAGCCAGCAGGCCAAGGCCGACGAGACAGCCTCCGAGTGGGGCATCCCGTACGCCACGGACGACTGGACGACCCTTTTCGGTGAGGGGGCCAAGGCCGGCCCAATCGACCTCGCGATCATCTCCACACCCGTGGACTTGCACGCGCCGATGGTGCGCGCCGCCCTCGCGGCCGGCACGGCGATCCTGTGCGAGAAGCCCTTTGCGATGGACGGCGACGAGGCACGCGCCCTCCGGGACGAGGCCCGCGGCCACTTCGCCCTTATCGACCACCAAACCCGCTGGAGCCCATGGCGTCGCGCCTTCAAGGACGCACTGGCTGGGGGAATCTGCGGCGACCCCTGGGCGGCCCGCATCCAAATGCGGCTGGGCTCGGCACCCAGGATCCAGTCCCCCTTCACCTGGTGGTATGACGCTGCCCGCGGCGGCGGGGTCCTCGGTGCCCTGGGCAGTCACGTGCTCGATGGGGTGATGGACCAGTTCGGCGTGCGCATCGAATCCGTCAACGCAGAGCTCCTGACGTTCATCAAAAATCGCAGCGGCCTAGAAGGCACGTCGGTCCCCGTCACCGCCGACGAGGAGGCCATCCTCCACTGCGTGACCGAGACCGGCGTGCCCCTGATGATCGAGACGAGCGTGGTCGGCTTTGGCTGCGAGCGCGACACCGGCCAAGGCTCACTTCAAGAGGTCCGCGGCTCCAAGGGCACCCTTCGCCTTGAGGGCGAGACGGAGCTCCTTTTCATTCCCCATGGCGGATCCCCCGAGCCGATCGCGGTCGAAGCTCTGCCCACGGTCGAGGAGCTCGGGATGAAGATGGACAACGTCTTCCCGCGCTGCCTGCCCGGGTACCTCCGCGACGTGATCGGCGCCGTGGCTTCCGGCCGCGACACCCTCGAAGGCGCCGCCACCTTCGACGACGCCGTGCACGTGATGGACATCATGGACGCCGCCCGAACCTCCTCCGCCGAGGGCCGCCGCGTAGCAGTCCGCACGGGCACCTGACGCCATGGCGGAGCCCCCCATCGTCGGCCGCCTCGCTCCCTCCCCTTCGGGCAGGCTGCACCTGGGGCACGCACGCTCGTTCCTCCTCGCATGGTGGTCGGCGCGCTCCCAAGGGGGGCGCATCGTCCTGCGAATCGAGGACCTCGATACGGTTCGTGTGAAGTCCGGCGCAATCGACCTCGTGCTTGAGGATCTGGTTTGGCTTGGACTCGATTGGGACGGCGAACCACTCCTTCAATCGACCCGCGTCGCGGCCCACACCGAGGCCCTCGCTTCCCTCGTCGAGATGGGCCGCGCGTACCCGTGCGTTTGCACACGGAAGGAGATCAAAGATGCCTCCCGCGCCCCCCACGGCGGCGAGACTCGCTACCCCGGAACCTGCCGTGGCCGCTACGCGACGCTAGCCGAAGCCACCGAAGCCACAGGCCTACCCGCCGCTCTCCGCCTGGCCGTCGAGCCGGGCCCCGTCATCGTCGGCGACCTCTTCCGAGGGCCCACATCCATCGACGTCGCGGCCGAGATCGGCGACTTTGCCATCGCGCGCAAAGACGGCATCGCCGCCTACCAGCTCGCGACGCCCTTGGACGATGACCACCAGGGCGTCACCGAAGTCCTGCGCGGTGATGACCTCCTCTCCAGCGCGGCCCGCCAGGCCCTGGTGCTGGGGGCGCTCGACCTCCCGATCCCCCGTCAGATCCATGTTCCCCTTGTGCATGATTCCATCGGGTCTCGCCTGGCCAAGCGAGCGGGCTCGCTCTCTTTGGCCGAATTGCGCGCGTCCGGCGTGCCCGCCGTCGAGGTCATATCCTGGGCTGCAGAGTCCTCAGGGCTCCCCCGGACGCCCCCCGGCCCCCTTCCGGAAGGCCCCGAGGCCTGGATCGAGACCTTCCAGCTCTCGAGCCTGCCCCGTCACGACATCCA
>CAJXRJ010000474.1 GCA_913058555.1 uncultured bacterium | reverse complement strand
GAGATCATGCCTAGTCTCGTGGGCTCGGAGATGTGTATAAGAGACAGCTCCCGGGGATCAGATCGGCGCAGTTTGGGGCCTTTTGGGCACTCCCACACCGGAAGGATGGGGACCTTACCGTGTCCAAACGGCATCATTCACGAGTGACCGACGACTTCTACTGCGACGAAGTGCTCTCGGGGAGAACCGAGATTGACACCGTCCGCGAGACCGACCGAGTGCTCGCCTACCACCACACCCGGCCCCATTGGCCGGTGCACATCGTGGTCATTCCGAAGCAGCACGTGCCCTCTCTGACGGATCTCGGAAGCGCGCCGCGGGACCTCCTCGGGGAGCTGCTCGACGTGGTTCGGCTCGTGGCCCGCGACGTGGAGGCTGAGCACGGCGCGGCCCGTGTGCTCACGAACCTTGGGGCATACCAGGACTCTAAGCACCTGCACTTCCACGTGAATTCGGGGGATCCCAAGGTCTCATGAGCATTCCGTTCGACACCGCCAGCGGCCCGTCCGCGACGTCCCTTGAGACCGCCGTGCGATGCTTTGAGATCAAGGGCACCCTGCAGGGCATCCAAGAGCTTCGCCGCGGGCACATTCACAGCACCTTCGTCTCGACGTGGCGAGTGCCACACTCGGGATCCCCGGAGCGCTACCTACACCAGCGCATGAACGCCTCGGTGTTCGAAGACATCCCGGCGCTGATGCACAATGTGGGCCTCGTGACGCGCCACATGGCCGACACGGAGCATGACCCGAACGCCATGGAGGCCCTGCGCCTCGTCCGCGCTTACGACGGCGCCGATTACGCTGAGTCCGGCGGTGCGCCGTGGCGCACCTACGAGTTCATCGAAGGTGCCATCTCCTACGATCGTCCCCAGGACGCAGAGATGGCCCACCGTGCTGCCTCGGCCTTTGCCGAGTTCCAGGTGCGCCTCAGCTGCCTCGATCCAGCCCAGCTCCGCACGACCATCCCGGACTTTTTCAACTCCGAGGTGCGCCTGCGCCAACTCGACGAGTCCACCGCGGCGGATGTGTGTGAGCGCGCCGAGAGCGTGGCGGCGGAGCTTGACTTCGTGCACCAGCGCAGGGCCCATACGAGCGTCATGGAAGCGGCGCTCCGCGAGGGCCGCATGCCGAGCCGCGTCGTGCATGGGGATACCAAATTGAACAACGTCCTCTTCGACGTGGCGAAGGGACATCCGCGCTGCGTAGTGGATCTCGACACGTGCATGCCCGGCTATTCCCTCTACGACTTTGGGGACCTCGTGCGTTTCACCGCGGCCACTGCGGCTGAGGACGAGACCGAGCTTGACAAGGTCTCCGTGGACCTCGAACTCTTCGGGGCGCTGCGGGACGGGTACATGGAGCACGCTGCCAAGTTCCTCCTGCCGTTTGAAGTCGACCACATGGCCTTTGCGGCGCGGCTTGTGACCATGACCGTGGGGATGCGCTTCCTCGCCGACCATATCGCCGGGGACCGTTACTTCAAGATCTCACGGGACGGCCAGAACCTCGATCGGGCCCGTGTGCAGTTCCGTCTCGTCGAAGAGATGGAGCGCCTGCTGCCCAAAAGAAACGGCTGACCCCGCGGCGATCGGGGCAGAAGGCTCGCTTACCATCGCGGCATCATGCACCCGCAGACGGACGAGCTCATGGGCCTGCTGCAGGCGTGTGATTGGGGGCGCAAACCACTGCGGCCCTCCGAGGCGAAGCAGATCTTGCGCGCCCTCACGCGCATCGGTCGTTTGGGTGGCGAGAGCGACATGGTGGCGCTTGCCGCCCGGGCGCATTGGTTCACGGGGCCGCTTGTCCACGGAGAGCTCAATCGCGCCTGGGTGTCCGCGCTGGAGCGCCTCCTGGGTCGCCTGGAAGCCGATCGAATCCCAGCGGCTGGCCGGCGCCTCAGGGTGAGCTATGACGGCCGTGGTCGATCTCAATGGAGCCAGGGCCAGCTCAAGTGGCATCACGCGGAGGCTGCGCTCTATTCCATGAACTGGAACGGCTACCTGCGCCAAGAGGCGCTGCAGGTGCTTCGTGAAGGTGTGCGCAGCGGCAGGCATGTGGACTTCGCGCTCCCCTTTCTCCTGGCCCGGGTCCATGACTGGGTGAACCCGGTGGCCGAAATCGGGCGGACGACCTTTCTGGAGGCCCTGCCGGAGGCGTCGCCGGCGGCGTTGTTGCGCATCCTGCCCCTGCTGAATCGCGCCGACACGCCAAGGCGCGACCGGCAGGGACGCGCCTTCCAGGCAGAGGTCGCCGGGGCCGTGAGCGCGCGGCTCAGGGAAGCGGATGGGACGGCTATTTTGCGTGATGGCCTTGCTGCTCGCTCGGGCGCCGTGCGGTCGGCCTGCGCGATTGAGCTGCTCGCCCGTGGCGCGGAGGGCGCCCACGAGGAGCTACTAGATCACCCGGATGAGTCGATCCGGCTTCGTTACTTGAGCCGCATGCGGGAGGGGCAACCGACGCCTGGTCAAACCGCACGCCTCCTGCGCCTTTCCGAGGACCCCTCGCCCGCCGTGCGGGCCGCAGCCTTGCGGGCTCTGGCGGCGGCGCAGGAAGGGGGTGGGGACTGGGCGCGCCACCGGGATCGATTCCGGGCCGCGCTCCTGGACAAGGCTCGTCATGTGCGCGGCATCGCGCAGTTCCACTGCCGCCGCCAGGAGCCGGAGGTTTCGATTCCGGATGCCTACCGGGATACGATTTGCGAGCGCCGGGAGGGCTGGCTCGCCGCGGTGGACGGCCTTTCACAGCTCCCGCACACCGAACAAGAGCGGCAGGCGGACGATGCGGTGTTCCACGCGTTGGCGGACGAAGCGGCTCCCGATGTCGCCGGTGGCGTGGTCGTCGCGAGGGCATTGGTCGCCAGGGCTGAACTCGAGCGTTCTCGCCTCGGCGGGGGCGAGACGCCGGACCCCCAGCTCGTGGAGTGGCTCTTCTCCTTCCTCGGCGACCCGCGGCTCGCCGTTCGCTCAGCGGCCTCCAAGGCGTTGGCTGCGCTGGGGTGCGCACCCGCGCCCGATCGCCTTGTGGCACTGGCGTGCGACGTTCTGGCGATGGGCAATGGGCAGGAGCGCCCAGACCTTAGGACCGAGCTGATGCCGCTCCTGCGGGTCGCCCGGGGCCTCGATGACTGGCCGAGAATCACCTTCCTCCTGGGCCTTCCCTTGGAGCACGACCCGGCTCTCCGGGAAAGAGCGGAAGCCGAACTTCATCGCTGGGTGAACCAAGTGGGCAACGTGATCCGGTGCGTGGACCCGTGGACGGGGAAGAGATTCGAACCCCTCCGGGCCGCTGACGTGGAGACCGCGCTCTATGTCGAAGGCCGAGCGCAGGACCTATCTGGCGTTCTCGACGGTGGTCTCGTGGAGGGGATCCGCGCCGCACTGGTGCCGTCGCGCAGGGCGTAGGGTCCCGGCGAGGGGCGACGGGGCGCCGTGGACCGAGGCGAGCCGCTGCATCAGGCCAGGGATGAACGTTGTCCCCGGCCCGCGGTGTGCCTATACCACTAACCATGGGGCGAGCCCTCGAGGATCCGAAGTGGTGGCCGAAAGACGTGCCGAAGCGTCCGGGGGTGTACGTCTTTCGGGCGCCGGACGGGCGTGTGCTCTACGTGGGCAAGGCGAGCAATCTGCGCAGCCGGCTGACGAGCTACCGCCGGCCGGGCGGGGACGGCCGGATCCTGATTCGTTTCCTCGGGGACGAGGCGGAGTCGGTGGAGCTGCTCGTGACGCGGACCGAGCAGGAGGCGCTGCTGCTCGAAGACACGCTGATCAAGCAGTACAAGCCGCCCCACAACATCCGGCTCAAGGACGACAAGTCGTTCCGGATGCTGCGCATCGACTATTCCGATCGATTCCCGCGCCTCAAACACGTGCGTGCGCACTCGCCGGAGATGGGCAAAGAGGGCGGGCGGAGCCGGCTCTTTGGGCCGTTCGCAAGCGCAAGTGCCCTGCGCAAGACCGTGGCGGACCTGCACCGGATCGTGCCCCTGCGGGACTGCCCGGATTCCGTCATGGACAACCGGAGCCGGCCCTGCCTGAAGCACCAGCTCAAGCTGTGCAGCGCCCCTTGCGTGGACCTGGTGAGTCAGACGGAGTACGCAGACCTCGTGCAGCGCGCCGCCAAGATTCTCTCGGGGGACGCGGATGAGCTGCAGGCCGATCTGGAGGCGCGCATGATCGACGCGTCGGAGAAGCTGGAGTACGAGCGGGCGGCGGTATGGCGGGACCGACTCGGGGCCCTGCGCCGGACCATCGAGGGCCAGGGCGTCCGGCCCAAGGACGACGTGGACCGGGACGTGCTCGGTTTGTCGCGCCGGGGCGACCGCGCGGCGGTGCACCGAATCTCCTGGCGGGACCGGCGCATGGCGGAGTCCCGCACTCACCACTTCAAGTCGGAGCTTCCCGACGAGGAGCTTTTGCATAACGTCCTCACGGCGATCTATGCGCCCGGCCGCCGCAAGGCGCCGACGGAGATCCTGCTGCCCGCGCCGCCGGTAGAGCATGGGTTCCTCGAGGAGACCCTGGGGGCCAAGCTGCTCGTGCCGACGTCGGGGGACCGTCGCCGGATGCTGGACTTCTGCTTTGAGAACGCCGACCAGGCATTGCGCCGCCAGTCCGACGAGGAGGACCGTGACGAGAACGCGTTGATTCAGCTGGTGGAGCTCTTGGACCTCGACCCGGGGACCGAGGTGATGGACTGCTTCGATATCTCGAACATGCAAGGCTCCAATGTCGTCGCCAGCCGGGTCCGGTTCCGCCGGGGACACCCAGATCGTTCGGGTTACCGGCGCTACAAGATCCGCGACGTGGAGGGCCAGGACGACTTTGCGTCCATGCACGAAGTGGTGCGCCGCAGCCTCGAGCGCGGCATGCGCGACGATGACCTGCCGGATCTCATCGTGATCGATGGGGGGCAGCAGCAGCTGGAACGGGCGCTTCTTGCTCGGCAGGAGGCGGGGGCCTTTGACGTGGCGATGGTGGGCCTCGCGAAGGCCAGGGGCGAGCGCCAGGTGCGCGGCCTTCGCAAGGGGCCCGTGGAGGAGCGCGTTTGGATTCCGGGCGCCGAAGGGCCGATCATCCTGACCGCCCATAGTGCCGTGCGGCATTTGCTGGAGCGGATCCGCGACGAAGCGCACCGCTTCGCGATTACGTATCACCGCAAGGAGCGCGGGCGGATCACGAGTCGGCTGGACTCGATCGCCGGGGTCGGACCGGCGAAGCGCAAGGCGCTGCTGCGGACCTTTGGTTCGGTGGCCGGCGTGGCGGCCGCGAGCGTCGAGCAACTCGCGGGGGTCGAGGGCATTTCCCCCGAGCTCGCCCGGAGTGTGGCCGACGCGCTGCGGCTCGATCCGTGAGCGCGCGGCGCGCTGGGTAATGACAGCGTTCCATTTGCCGGTGTTTGGCCGCAATTGCGGCGTTCTGCGAGGCGCCCAGGGGGAAGGGGGCGCAATGCATGGTGTTCTCTTTCGGTCCGCTCCCCTGCCGCCTCCCCATGCAGAGATTCCTTCTATTTGTCCTCACCGCCGTGGTCCTCTCCGTGATCGGCTGGCTGATGGTCACGGCAGATTTCGGGGGCTCGCCGGGCCTAGATCCAAGCGGTGGCGTGGTGGCCTCCGATTCCGAATTGCCCGGGCCCGCCCAGGACGCAGCGCTGTCGCGCGTCCAAGATGCGCCGGCTCCCGCCGAAGAAGGCACCCGCGTTGGGGCGGGCGCCCTGGCGTCCGCCGGGGTGCGATCCGAGGGATCCGAGTCCGGTCTGACCGGGAGCGTGGTGGTGCAGGGGGGCATGGCCCTCCAGGGTCGAGCGCGCGTTCGCGCGAAATGGTCCAAGCCACGCTCCGCCTCGCGCGACGGCGCGGAGCCCGTGGACGCCCCACGGGAGGCGGTGGTCGACGTGCAAGCGGATGGACGTTTCGCCGTCCCCGTGCCCGAGGGGGCGCGCTCCGTTCGGCTGGATGTGCTCAGCGACTTCTACGCAATGGAGGGCGTCCATCGCTTCCGAGGTGATCGTTCTGTCCCTGTCTCTTATACACATCTCCGAGCCCACGAGACTAGGCATGATCTCG
>CAJXRJ010000473.1 GCA_913058555.1 uncultured bacterium | reverse complement strand
ACACTGCATATCGTCGGCAGCGTCAGATGTGTATAAGAGACAGGCGAACGCCCCGGCTGGCTCAGCTTCCTGCGTCGAGATCGACGTGGAGCCCCAGAAGCGTGCCCGCTTCACGCTTACCGACGATGAGCTCCTCGAGCTCGCGCGGGCGGGCATCGCGATCGAGAAGCACTACTCGGAGCGCGCGGGAAGGCCCATGCCGATGGACATCGAGTGGGGGAAGGAAGGGATCACCGGGACGCTCTACATTCTCCAGGCTCGACCGGAGACAGTTCATTCGTCGATGGCCTCGCCGAAGGTGGAGCTTTTTGCCCTCGACAGCGACGAGGAACCGATCGTCCGTGGGAAGAGCGTCGGGAGCCGCGTGGGCACAGGGCGTGTCAGTCTCGTGAAGGGTGCCGCGGACCTGGCGGCGTTCCGTGAGGGTGATGTGCTAGTGGCCGAAATGACGGACCCCGACTGGGAGCCGGTCTTGAAGCGTGCTTCGGCCGTCGTCACCGACAAGGGGGGACGAACCTGCCACGCCGCGATCGTATCGCGAGAGCTCGGGCTGCCGTGTGTCGTCGGAACCGGGGACGCGACAAGGGCGCTTAGCGGCGAGTCGGAAGTGACGGTCTCCTGCGCCGAAGGCGATGAGGGGCGGGTCTATCGCGGCGCGATTCCGTTCACCCTCGAAGAAGTCGACACGGCCACGCTCCCGGATCCCCCGGTCCCGTTGATGCTCAATCTTGCCAATCCCGAGCTTGCGTTTCGTCAAGCGCAGCTCCCGAGCGCGGGGGTCGGGTTGCTCAGGCTCGAGTTCCTCATCTCCACCTGGGTGGGGGTGCACCCGATGGCGCTGCTGTCCGAGGAGTCCGTGGCGGCTTCACCCGATGCGGCCGAAATTCTGGACCGAACGCGGGGCTTTGAAGACCCGTCGGAGTTCTTCATCGAACGACTCGCCTCGGGCGTCGCGCTGGTGGCGGCTGCGTTCTATCCGCGGCCGGTGACGGTACGCTTCTCCGACTTCAAGTCGAACGAGTATGGCCGTCTCCTGGGGGGCGCGCTCTTCGAGCCGGACGAGGCGAACCCCATGATTGGGTTCCGGGGGGCGTCCAGGTACTACCACGAGCGCTACCGTGAGGGTTTTGGCCTGGAGTGCCGCGCCATCGCCCGCGTTCGCGAGGTGATGGGGCTCGACAACGTCCGGGTCATGATCCCCTTCTGCCGGACGCTGACGGAGGGCGAGCTGGTGCTCGCGGAGATGGCCAAACACGGGCTCGTTCGCGGCCGCGATGACCTTGAGGTTTGGGTCATGTGCGAGATACCGAACAATGTCGTGCTCGCGGAGGAGTTTAGCCGATTGTTCGATGGTTTCTCGATCGGATCGAATGATCTGACCCAGCTCGTCCTTGGCGTGGACCGTGACTCCGAGCTCCTCGCGCATGTCTTTGACGAGCGTGACCCCGGCGTCAAGAGGATGATCGAGAGGGTGGTCGAGACCGCGCACCGTTGCGGCTCTTACGTTGGCATTTGCGGCCAGGCGCCGAGTGACTACCCGGACTTTGCGGTCTTCCTGGCGAACCTGGGCGTGGATTCGATCTCGCTCACGCCTGACTCCATCGTTCGCGTCATCCGTCGCCTCGGCGGGAAACCGGCCGCGGCTGGCGTTCCCGAGGCGGGCAGCCAAGGGTAGCCGCGACGGTAGCGACGGTCCCGTGCGGGCGGACGTGCCCGGTGGGCCGCGTCCGTCAGCGAACACCCGGTTGACCCCATGACGGTGGGGCCGTGCCGCAGCGGCTCGCCGCCAGTACGGGCCCAGGCCTGGCCATGGTGAGCCGGGCCCCCAACGGTTCATCGCGGCCCGTCCCGGAACAGGACGGCCATCTGTCAGCGCAGGGGGGGATGGGGCGTAGGGCCAGGGGTGATTGACGCTGCGTCGCTCCGCATTGATTGGCACGGGCATACGCAATGAGTCCAGCTTCGCGCGTGACCTGGGGTGACCATCCTCTGTGGGTCACCTGCCGGCTCGCGCCGGCTCCTTCCCAGGCAATCCCATGACCACGAAGCAACGATCCTCAGTCACCTGTCTTGCGGCGTTCGGCCTGCTCTCCACGGCGGCCGTCGGCTTCGCCGAAGACCAAGCGTCCTTCCATGCCCCCCAGACTCTGTCCATTGAGACTCCCGGGGGCGCGCTCCCTGGGGGCGCCGCCGCCAAGGGCAAACTGATCCGGCTCACCAAGACGCCGATGGGCGTCCGGGACGGTCGGCTCGTCACGGTCTATGGCGACGCGGCTTCCAGCGAGGACGTTTGGGAGCCAAAGGGGAATCAGCACAAGGCCCGCGACCTTTTTGCCCGCTTCTCAGACGACTACGGCCTCACCTGGTCGGCCCCCGTCAATATCTCCAATACCGCGGCCCACTTCTCAGCGAACGCGGATTGGGACGGCGATGGCACGGCGCAGCCGTACTACGGGGACTCCGAGAAGCCCAACATCTTCAGCTCGGGTGACATCGTCGTCGTGAGCTGGATTGACGCGTATGCCCCCGAGGCCACCGCCACGTGGGGGACCGACGCCGTGAGTGCCATCCAGGGCACGGCCAGCTACCCGGACATCGACGTGTATCCGAATGTGCGCGAAGTGCCCTACAAGGCGCCCTATGTCGCCATCTCCTACGACGGTGGCTCTACTTTCGAACACGGTTCGATCCAGCCGCCGATCCAGCTCACCTACGCCCGGCGCGACGCCAAACAGGACGTCAATAGGGGCGCGGGCAGTCGTTGGGCGGTGACCTGGCAGGAGGACGCCGACGGACTCCAGACGGGAAGCGGCGAGGGGCCCGGCACGGGCGCCTCCGGGGCCAAAGTCAGCCAGGGCACGGATATCTGGTACAGCTGGGTGACCAACATCATGGCCAATCCGCTTGAACTGCGCACGAACCGCACGCCGCTGACGAACCAGAGCGAGTACGACACGACGGGGACGAACGGCTTCCCCCTCAACCCGTCGGGCGGGACCGGTGGACCCGGCGGGTCCGGCGGCGCCGGCAACCCTGCGGCGGGCTCCATCGAGAATCATGGCTGCTCCCGCGCCAACATGCAGGTGGTCAAGGTCGGTACGAGCTTCACCACGATCGTTGCGTACGAGGAGACCAAGGGCGTCCCCGACATCGAAGAGGGCAAGACGGTTCAGTACCACGCGTTCCCGTTCGAGGCGCCGGTGGTCAACGGAACTGCGGATCGCCGTCACGGCGCAACCGGCACCAAGCTGTCCCCTCAGCTGATGAACAGCCGCCGAGTGCGTTTCGTTGCCCAATCACCGAACGGTGTCGACCCAGCTGTCTGCATCTTCTGGAAGCAGGGCCGGACGACCGAGGGTGGTCCCTCCGACATCATGGCGCGGGTGGCCACCTCGCTGGACGAGGCAGCGGTCGCCGCGGCTCCCTCCCTCAACATGAGCGCCAACACGCCGATCGCGACGGCGGCGGACATGCTGCTCGGCAGTGAGGTCAATCCGATCGAGGATGCGAACGCCCATCGCGCCGTGCTGCGCGGTTCGACGGTCTTGATCGGCTGGTGCTACACGTGGAACGGCCCCCTGGCACGCTACACGGACCTTGCGAACTACAACTTCTTCGCCCGCCAATCGGTGGACGGCGGAGCCACTTGGACCGCCCCGGTCAACGTCTCCCAAGTCGACGACACGACCGTCACGGTGCGCGAGCCGCGGCTGGTCGCCCCGGCGAAGACCGGCACCCACGACGAGAACGTCATGATCGCTGCCTGGGGAACCGAAACGAACGTCTACGAGGGGATCGGCACCCCGGAATCCCTCGACACCTATTTCACCCGGACACGGGATCAGGGCGTCTCCTGGGAGCCGGTGGTCCCGCTGGTCGCCTCCTCGAGCGCGGGTGAGTTTGAAACCCAGCTGCGGGTGAACGACGACGCCTCCGAAGTCTACGCCGTTGCGATGGTCGACGGCGGGAGCGTCAAGGACGCGGTGTTCACCTTCGGCACCACCGTCGATGTCCCTTCGACATTGGGCATGCTCTACTGCATCGGCGACGGCACCGTGGGCGACTGCGCCTGCGGCAACGAGAGCCCGACGGACACGGGGGCTGGTTGCGCCAACTCCACCGGTGCTGGCGGACTCCTGCTCGCTGGCGGAAGCGCCAGCGTCGCAGCGGATGACCTTTCCCTTTCCCTCTCCGGTCTTCCTTCCCAGGCCCTGTCCTTGATCTTCGCAGGGACGGACTTCAGCAGCCCGGGAGCCACGGGCGGCATCCTCGGGAACGGGCGCTTCTGCATCGGCGGCTCCTTGACCCGCTCAACGCTGCTCAGCGCGGACATGTCGGGTGCTGCGAGCCATGCGGGCGGTTACGCCTCCGAGTTCGGCGCCATGGCAGGCACTTCTGTCCACCTGCAGGCGATGTACCGAGACGTCACCGGACCTTGCGGCTTCGGCTTCAACTCCACCAACGCACTGCGCATCACCTTCCTTCCCTAGTTTCCACTCCTGCTGCAGTCCTTCCTGGGCCGCCTCCGCTCCTCGCGGGGGTGGCCCTTTGTATCGGCCGGTCACCCACTGCACACGTTGCGGGGGACCCTTTCAAGTCCACGCTCAGGGTGGGAGGGTGTAGCGGGGCAGGCGGCAGTCATGCTGGCGGTCGCCTGCCCCTAACAGCACGCATGTGAGGGAGGGGGCGCCGGCGAAAGAGCTAGCCTGTCACCGCGCGTCGTTGGTTGCGTGCTTGTCGCGGCGGTCGTTCCGTCGCTGAGTTTCAGTCTGCCACCGCTGGCCGATTCTCGCAGCCCCTCTATGGGCAGATTCGGGCCGCAGCGGCCAAGGAGAGTGACACCGTGGACGAGATGGGGAGATCGTTCCTTCGGGGGGCGCACCTTCAGAGCCCCCGCATTCCGCGGCACAGGGGCCCGGCGGACACGCATGAGTGAGTGTTCAGGGGATCGAAGGAGTGCTGCTCCTGGGGCGGGGTGCCAGCGATGACTCGAATCGGAAGCCGCCAGGCCGTCGCAAGTCACCAACCCAGGGAGCGGACCACGCCATGTCACGAGCAGGGCGATGGACCCCGCCTCCACCTATTTCAGCCACCCGCGCTCCGCGGCGTCGCGGCGCGCGACTTCTTCGGCGAGCCGCTTCCGCGCATCGTCCTGGCAGTAGCCAGACACGACAAGGTTCTCGAGGGCGCGTCCGTGGTGGCTGGCGTTGGTGATCGCGATCCGTCCCTTCTTTGGGGCGGCGCGGGTGGAGCTCACGAAGACCTTGCCGTCGTCGGCCAGGTCCCAGCCCCCCTCGGTCATTCGGAGGGTCATGGGGCCGTTGATTCCGAAGCCGAGGGTCCGCGTCCCTTCGTCGCTGCCCCAGCGGCCCCCCTTCTGCACGGAGATGAATCGCAGGCCTGAGGCGCCCACATGGTCCCCGGAATCGGAGAGATTGAGGGCGACGTCAAAGTAGACGAGGGCACCGGAGGTCTCCTCACCGAGGTGGGTACTCCAGCTGGCTTCGACAGCCTCGAGCTCAATCAAGCTCAGGAGCGACGTGGCCCCGCTGCCCACGAGCTGACCGCCCTCGATGTGCAGTGGGTCATCGCGGTGAATGTCGTGGATGCCTGCGGTGAGCTCGTTGAGCAGGGTGGGCACGCCCGGCCGGAAGTCACGGATTTGATCCTCGGACTCGAAGTCCCACGAAAGGGTCACTAGCCCATCCAGGTCCTCGGTGACCTTGGCGGCAAGGAGCTGGTCCAATGAGCGGCGGCGATAGAGAGCGGCGAGGCGGGCGACCGCCACTCGACGCACGTCCTTCGCGAGCCTCTCCGCTTCCCCGGCCATCTCGACCGAGGCCAAGGGACCCGGCGCCAGCAGCGCGTCCACGGCGGCGAACAGCTCCTCGACGGAATGGGATCCGGGTGCCTCGCCGAGCAGGTTCAAGGCGGCTTGGAGCTCCGCGTCCCTGCGTGCCCGGGGGTACTCGACGCGCGCTGACAGGCTCCACTCTTCGGGAATCTCGAAGCGCTTGGGCGCGTCCTCGAGGGCCCTGTCTCTTATACACATCTCCGAGCCCACGAGACTAGGCATGATCTC
>CAJXRJ010000472.1 GCA_913058555.1 uncultured bacterium | reverse complement strand
ATGTCGCCGATTTTGATGTAGATAGCCATGGGATGTTCCTTGTTGGTTGGCAGGCAGTCCCCTGGCTAACGCCTAGAGAGCAGTGACCTGTGTGTGTGGTGTCTTTTGAAGCCAGGCAGGGCGGCGTGAGCCGTCGGAAGGCAGGGGCAGGCCCATCGGCCGCCAGTCCCTTTCCCTGACACCCCGATGATCGCCCCGATCCCTCAACCGTTGCACCTGAATCCCCGCTTCCCCCCAAATCCTCCTATCGCCCCCTTTTCGACGGATCGAAGCGCCATAGGTCCCAATGCTAGACAATACCTCGCGCCGCCTGGAGCCTCTTTAGGGGTTGCTTGGCGGCTACTTGGCGACCCTGGATCCCTGGGTCGAGTGTTTTCTTTCCGGGCCATTTACCTTCCAAATGGAGGTCTACGGAGGGACTTAGGTCTGCGCCGATTGGCAACTCCTCGATCTCGACCTACCCAGGAAACAGCCCGGCAATAAACGGTCCATCAGCCCCCGACCCCGGGAAAAACCCCCACGGCACCCACCGGGCTCCCCACCTGCCGCTACGCTAGGACCCAGACCGACGCAGCATCCGCGTCGCGCCCCGCCACTCCGCTTCACGTTCTCCTTTTTCAACACTCGCCGCTCGCCTGCCAGCCTGCCCTCTCATGTCCTCGCCCAGTGTGTACTCCTCGTACACATGAATTCGGGATGCAGGACCGCAGGTGGATGCATAGGCGCGTCATACACCGCTTCAGCGCCATGAATCGCTTACTCCTCACGGCCGCATCTGTCATTGCGGCCTCCGGAACTGCCTCCGCTCAGGACCGCCCGGTCCTGACCAGTGTAGACGCGCAAGCGCCTATCTTCGCCGGCACCTTCCACGTGGCCACTGGCCAATTCGTCCCCGCCAGCAAGGACGTTGCTCTCTCTGCCAACACCGCTCGCGGTGCTGGCTCGGACGTGGTTTACAACTGCAACAACTACTCGGGCTTCTTCTACGACATCAACGATGGCACGTCGGTCACCGACGAAGGCCGTCTCCCGAGCACCAGCTCGCCGGTGTCCGCGAGCCCTGTAAGCGTGACCGGCATGGCGAATAGCTACCGGATCACCGAGGTTCAGCTCGGTTACGTCACGGATTCGCCCACCACGGGCACGGCGCAGCTGAAAATCTACGACAACTACGCCACCTGCACGGACCCGTCCGGCGGCGCGCTCCCGGTCCTCGATCTGACGATCCTCGGACTGCCGGCGACGATCAGCCCCGGATCGCTGACGCCGTTTTACTTCGACATCAACATGACTGCATTCGAATTCTGCATGCAGGCAGACGGTGATGGAGAGTACGACGACGGCTTCTCGGATCGTTTCGGCTTCACGCTCGAGATGAGCACCCAGGCTGGCTCGATGATCGGACCGATCGTCGGCGCGCGCCCCGGCGCTTTCGCCCCGACGGCGGACGGCACCGTGTTCCAGAACCCGGGCGCTGGGAGCGGCAGCGGCCTCGGCACCGTCGACCAGTGGTACGACGTCGACCCCGTCAACGGCAACAACTGCTACGACTGGGGCGGCTACGACGCGGTGGACAACGACCCCGCTTTCGGTTCGTTCTGGTTCGTCCTTGAGTCCGACCTGAACGTGTCCTGCGTGTCCTGCGCCGACGACATCGACGATGTCTTCGAGCCCAACGACTCCTGCGGCACCGCCGCGCCGGTCGCCTCGAACAGCCTCTACACCAACCTCTTGGTGAAGCAGCGCGCCGTGGACTCGGACTTCTACCGCGTCACGATCCCGCCGAACGGCATCCTTCGCGCCGACGCATTGTTCTCGAATGCCGAGATCGACATCGACATGCGTCTGTTCAACGACGATTGCACCACGCAATTCGACATCAGCCAGAGCATCTCCGACAACGAGCTCATTGAGTACTTCAATTGCGGCGATACGCCGATTGACGTCGTTCTCGAGATCTACGGTTGGGATTCCCTATCCAACGCGGACTGCGGCACCTACGCCCTGCTCCTGAACAACAACATGGCCTGCGCCGCCGACGACATGCTCGAGGACAACGACACTTGCCTTGAGTCCGTGCCGATCTCCGAGGGCACGTCGCTCAACCTGTCGGTCAGTCTTTGCGATCCGGACTACTACCGCATCTTCCTTGATCCAGGCGAGACCCTCGACGTCACCGCGGCTTTCAACGCCGCCAGCGTGGACATCGACGTTGAGCTCTTCGAGCTAGGTCCCGACTGTGATGTGAGTCCGCTCGATTCGAGCGCTGGCGTCACCGGTACCGAGAACGTCTTCCTCGTGAACACCACGGGCACGACCCGGGTGTATGTCGTCAAGGTCTTCGTCTACGACGGATTCGGGACGCCTGCCACCGAGCAGTGCGGCGGCTACACGCTTGAGTTCGTCCGCAACGACGGGTCCGCCGTCGGCTCGAACTTCTGCTTCGCGGAAACCAACACCAGCGGCAACGGCGCCCACATCTTCGGCACCGGTTCGGACGAGGTCGCGAACAACGACTTTGTTCTCAACTGCATCTTCCTGCCGACGAACCAGTTCGGGTTCTTCTTCAACTCGACGGACGCCTTCTTCGTGGCGAACCCCGCTGGCTCGGATGGCAACATCTGCATCAGCGGCCTCAACATCGGTCGTTTCGATGGGGATGTGAAGTTCTCCGGCCCGTCCGGATTCGTCTTCCTCAACGTGGACCTGATGAACTTCCCGCAGCCGAGCGGCCTCGTTGCCGTCATGCCCGGCCAGTCGTTCAACTTCCAGTATTGGACGCGCGACATCTCCTCCGGCGGCTCGAACTTCTCGGACGCCTTGGGCGTGAACTTCCAGTAGGAAGATTGCCGCGTCGACGTCGCCTCGCGCTGACAGCGAGGTAACGTCAATCACTATCGTAGCCGGGCCCTCAAGTGGGCCCGGCCGCGACTCAACCATGTGAGCCCTCTGCCCCAACGGGGCCCTGCAGTCGCCACTGCAGGAATCGGGGCCACCGGTCTGCCATCACTTCTTGACGGGTTCCTCGGTGAATGAGCCAACGGCTCACCCCGCTCCTCCCGTCGCCTGCTATGGCTGCCCACAGCCATCCACTCGCCGCGCTCTATGTCTCCCCCCTCAACCGCAACCGCCGATGGCGGCGCCCTCCCGGCGCCCGAGCCCCAGCGTCGTGCGGCGACTAATGAGCGGAGACAGCGTCGTGCCGCCACGGCCGACACCGAGGCCCCTGCCCAGTCGCGCAGCGCCTCCCGCGGAGCCGTAGCCGAGATCCCCCGCGTGGATCTCGTCATCGAAGCGCTGATCTACCTGTTCGTGGCCTACTTGCCGCTCGCCTTCGGCGGCGTCATGCCGGCCAGCCAGATCGTGATCATTGCGGCATCCAGCCTGATCGCCGCCATCTTCGCGGTTCGCTGCGTCAGCGAGCCCGAGGCCCCCGTGATCCTCTCCTGGATCTTCCTGCCGCTCTTCGGCGTGGTGGGGGTCGTGCTCTTCCAGCTGGTCCCGCTCCCCGCCGGGATCCTCGCATTCCTCTCTCCGAGCGCCGCCGACGCGTGGGCCCAACTGGCCGCCGCCCGCGGAGTCGAATTCGACGGCGGCACCCTCAGCCTCTACCCCCGGGCCACCCGCGCCGACCTCACGGTTCTCCTCTCCGGAGTCATCCTGGTCGTCGTCGGCGCGACGATCTTCCGCCGCCGCGCCTCCTTCCGGCGCCTCCTCGCCGCAGTGGCCCTCGTTGCCTTCGCTGTCGCGACCATCGGCCTCGCCCAGATCCTCGCGGGCGCGGACCGCATCTACTGGTACTTCGAAGGCCCCGGCCTGACGACTTCCGGCCCCTTCGCCCACTACGGCCACTACTCCGAGTTCCTCAACCTCGGAATCGGCTGCGCGCTCGGCTACCTGCTCCTGCGCACCGCCTCACGCGGAAACTCCTCCATCGTCGAGATCCGCGCCCTCGTCGAGCCGCGCGGCGCAGGCTTTACTCTCGAGCGAGTGCTTCTGATCTTCTGCGTCGTGGGCGCCATCGCGATCGTGATGAGCACATCACGCAACGGCCTCATCTCGATGATCGTGGGCGCCGGCCTCAGCGCCGCACTCATGCACGGCTCCCGCCGCGTCGACGGCATCGGCTGGCCGATGGTGATCGCGGCCCTAGTTGCCTTGGTGGGCCTGCTCTCCTTGGGCATCGACCCCGTCATCCGGCGCTTCGAAGACACCTTCGCGGATCCAACAGACGCCTTCTCTACCCGCACCGATCTCCTCCGGGACACCCTCGCCATGGTGGCGGCCTTCCCCCTGGTCGGAGCCGGTCTCGGTGCCTACGGCGTCGCCTTCCCAGCCTTTGACACGGCCATGCGCGGCGGCACCGCGGAGCACGCCGAGAACCAGTACATCGAGGTCTTCGCCGAGCTCGGCCTCGTCGGCGGACTCTTCGCCTTCACCTTCGTGATCTGGGTGCTGGCCTCCATGGTCCGAGCCATGTTCAACAGCTCCCAGCGCACCAGCTTTGGCCTCTTCGGCCTCGCCTTTGCATTCGGTGCGGTCGCTTTCCACTCCCTGACGGACTTCGGGATGGAGATCCCCGCCGTCGGCCTGACGGTGGCCATGCTCTGTGGCGCCGCGATCGCCCGGTCCCACGGCACGTCCAGCCGTACGCCGAAGGTTCGGCACATCACCGCGACTCTCTCGGCCGCGACAGGCATCGCGCTCGTGACCGGCCTCTCGCCCGCCTTCGCCGCAGTCGACGCCCACCAAGCCTCCCGCGTCGCCGAGAACATCCGTGCCGACCTTCGAGAGACCGGCAACCAAGGCACCGCGGAGCAGCATCAGGATCTCCTCGCGGCCGCCATCTCCGCCGCCGACTCCGACCCACGCAACGTCGAGCTCCGATCCTGGGCGGCCTTCGCCCGCTGGAACGAGGCCGTCGCCCGCCACCGCGGCTTCGATCACACAGCGCCGCCAGCGACGCCCGAAACGGCCCCCGAGCTACGGGACCTTGCCCGCGTCACAGTCGAGGAACTCCTCGACGCGGCCCGACTGGCTCCCACCCACGGCTCCACCTGGACCGTCGCCGGGCAGATCCAATCCATCTGGCTCACTGACGATCCCGAGGCCCAAGCAGGCGATACCCCGCCGATCGATCCAAGCGCCTCCGGCGGCGATTGGATCCTCCACGGCCGTGCGCTCGCGCCCCACGTTCCGACCAACTGCCTAGCAGCCGCCTTCGAGTACTTCCGCCGCGGCGAAGACGAACAGGGCATGGCAGAGCTCGAACGCGCCATCGCCGTGGGCGCTTCGGACCGGTCGATCGTCGATCTCCTGGCCGTCGACCTCGATGTTCCCGAGAGGGCTCTCCCTTTCGTGGACGGCAACCTGAAGTTGACCGACCGTCTCCACGGGCGCATCAAAGACAACGCTGAACACGCTGAACTCGCTGTGACCCTTCAGGAAGCGATACATCGGCTACTCATCGCTGCATGTGCACGTGCTTCCGTGCCTTCCCATTATCTGGCGCATCTCGCTGGCATTGAGCGCGACGCGGGCAACCTTGACGCCGCTCGTGCTCTTTACCGTCGCCACCTCGGCGAGGACCCAATCTCGGTACATCGCTACGACTATGCCCGCTTGCTGGAGAGCGATGGGGCCAAGAGCGATGCTCGCCGCGAGCTGCGCGATCTACTCACCTATCACCCCGGCCACCAGCGCGCGAAGAGCCTTCTCGCCCAGCTTGAGTCCGGCAGCCACCGCTGACTTGACTTGCTTGCCCCTCTTCTAGCCTTCCCCTCCCCGACATGTCCCCATTTGTCGCAATCCCAATCATCGCCTGCGTGGCAGCCCTGCTGCTGACGCCGATGACGTCGCGCTTTGCCCTCCTCAAGGGCTGGGTCGACAAGCCAGGAGTCCGAAAGGTCCACAGCATCCCTGTGGCCTACCTCGGCGGCGCCGCCGTGATGGGCGCCCTCCTCATCGGCCTCAGCGCCCTCCTCTGGCTCCCCGGTATCGACCACTCTCTCCTCGAGACCTTCGACGCTCGACTCGGAGCCATCGTGGTCGGCCTGTCTCTTATACACATCTGACGCTGCCGACGATAT
>CAJXRJ010000471.1 GCA_913058555.1 uncultured bacterium | reverse complement strand
CCTCGGCTTGATGTCCGGCGCGATTCTCTCGCACATCACCACCCTCGGCGTTGGCTACGGCGGCGGCTCTCTCTTCGTCATGGCGTTGATCACGTTCGTCTCCGGAGGGCTCGTCGCCTGGATCCGGCGCCGCGAGCTACCGGTCGTCGGGAGCCACTTCCCGGACTGATCGACAGAACTAAGCCCTCGGCCCCTGAGATTCGTCGCGGTGGGCCTTGAGCTCGTCCAGGGGGTAGGTGGTTCCGCGCCAAACAATGCGCCCTGTGAGGAGGGCGCCGGCCGCGGAGCGCCAGAGAATGAAAAGGAAGAGCGCGATCCCAACGGGGAAGAAGAGCCCCGCGCGGCGGGGGAGTCCTGCGCGGGAGGCGGAGATCGAAGCGCCAATGACATGCAGTGCCGCGGTTCCCGCGAAGAGCGCGCGCGGCAGCGGCTCGATGCTAGGGACCAGGCACAGCGCGAACGGGCTCAAGAACACCACAACGAGAAAGACCGTCGCGAGGGCGACGACGGAAAGGCGAAAGTCGATGCCTGCGAACGCGTTCTTGTGCAGGCCGCGCATCAGGTCCGGCAGGCTTTGGTACCACCGGATACGGGCCACGTCGGTGGCGAAGCAGAACTCCGACTTGCCCCCCGCCAATCGCATGGCCCGTCCGAGTCGCAGATCGTCGTCGATCCGCATGGCAATGGCGCGGTGGCCGCCGCTCCCCAGGTAGATCGAGCGCCGCACGATGTTGAGCGCACCGATGCCCACATAGGAGCGGCTCTTCGGACGGCCCAGGGTCCACGGCCTCGTGAACAGTCCAAAGAGCACGCCAAAGGCGGCGATCATCCCCGCCAGGGCGAAGGACTCGGCCTCGACCCGCGGGGCGCCGGTGAGGTGATCCAGGCCGCGGCGCTCCATGTGATCGAGGGCCCCGCGGATGGCGCCTGGCACGAAGACCACGTCGGCGTCCGTGAAGACCAGGAATTCAGGTGGGTCCGCCATGGCGCCGGTACGCTCCGTGCCCACGTGCAGGGCGTGGTTCTTCCCGAGCCAGCCTGGAGGGAGCGCGTCGACCCGCACGGCCTCCATGCCGTCCGTGGCCCCGGCCACGCGCTGGAGGATCTCCGAGGTCCCGTCGCTTGAGCGGTCATCCACGGCGATCACCCCGAGTCGGGGCTCGATCTGCGCGGCAAGGGAGCGCAGGCCCAGCTCGATGCCCTCGGCCTCGTCCTTCGCGGCCACGATGATCATCGCCCGAGGAGAGGGGCCGGAAGGAGGGCCAGCCGGGTCCGCCGAGGGGGCGGCCCGAAGCCGCGCCAGGCGCCCCATGGCAGGGATTACCACGAAGGCCCCCAGGAGTGCACCCAGGGTGAGGGTCGCGGCGAAGTAAAGCATGGTCAAGGCGTGGCGCCGAGAGGCGGGCGAGTCGGCACCGACAGCGCTCCCCGGTGCTACCCTCTTCGGCCGCTATCCGGCCCCAGACCCGTTCGCTTCGAAGAATCCATGGCTACCACGACCCAGACCGCGCCCGAGCCAAAGTTCCGCAAGGACTACGCCGCCCCCCATTTCCAGGTGAAGAGCGTCGAGCTCGACTTTCTGCTGGGCGAAGACGGGACGACCGTCGAGTCGAAGATCGTCTTCGTGCGGGAGGCCAGCGCCGCGGGCGAGCCGCTGGTGCTCGTGGGCGAAGGCCTCGAGACGTTGCGTGTGGCCGTGGACGGAACGGAACGCCAGGCCGGTGAGTATGAGGCCGGGGCAGAGACCCTGACGGTGCCGAACGTGCCGGATGAGTTCACGCTTGAGATCACCGTCAAGATTCACCCGGAGAAGAACACCGCGCTCATGGGGCTTTACAAGTCCAGCGGCAACTTCTGCACCCAGTGCGAGGCCGAGGGTTTCCGTGCCATTACTTGGTTCCTGGACCGCCCCGACGTCATGACGACGTACCGCGTGACGATCACCGCGGACAAGGCGAAGTACCCGATGCTGCTCTCGAACGGCAACCGGATCTCGTCCGAGGACCTCGAAGGTGGCATGCACCGCGCCAGCTGGGAGGATCCGTTCAAGAAGCCGAGCTATCTCTTCGCGCTGGTGGCCGGCGACCTGCACTGCCACCGAGGAACGTTCACGACGATGAGCGGCCGCGTCATCGACCTGGAGATCTACGTCGAGCACCAAGACGCCGATAAGTGCGAGCACGCCCTCGGTTCCCTCCAGCGCTCCATGAAGTGGGACGAGGAGACCTTCGGGCTGGAGTACGACCTCGACCTCTACATGATCGTCGCCGTAAGCGACTTCAACATGGGGGCGATGGAGAACAAGGGCCTGAACGTTTTCAACTCCAAGTACGTGCTGGCGCGCACCGACACGGCGACGGACGCGGACTTCGAAGCGGTCGAGGCGGTCATCGCCCACGAGTACTTCCACAACTGGACCGGCAACCGTGTGACCTGCCGGGACTGGTTCCAGCTGACGCTGAAGGAAGGGCTCACGGTGTACCGCGACGCGCGCTTCACCTCGGACATGACCTCGGCGGCGGTCAAGCGCATCGACGATGTCCAGGGCCTGCGCAGCCACCAGTTCGCGGAGGACGCGGGGCCGATGGCGCACCCGATCCGCCCTGAGCAGTACATCGAGATGAACAACTTCTACACCTCCACGGTGTACGAAAAGGGCGCGGAGGTCATTCGGATGTACGAGACGCTCCTTGGGAGAGACGGTTTCCGCAAGGGGATGGATCTCTACTTCGAGCGCCACGACGGCCAGGCGGTGACCTGCGACGACTTCCGTGCGGCCATGGCCGATGCCAATGGGCGCGACCTCGCGCAGCTCGAGCGCTGGTACCTGCAGAAGGGCACGCCGCGTCTCGAGGCCGTGGGTTGCTTCGACCCGGAGTCCAAGACGTACACGCTCGAGCTGACCCAGTCGGGCGCCCCGAACGAGCCAAACTTCAAGCCGACGCTCATGCCCGTGGTGATGGGGCTCGTGGGTCCGAACGGCCAGGACATGAACCTGGCGTTCGACGGCGAAGACGTCATGTCGGCCCCGACCGAGCGCGTCATCGAGCTGACGGAAGAGACGCAGACCTTCACCTTCCACGGCATCTGCGAACGCCCCGTGCCCTCGATCCTGCGCGGCTTCTCCGCGCCAGTGAAGCTCGAGATGGAGCGCAGCCGCGAGGAGCTCGCATTCCTGCTCGCCCATGACTCCGACGCCTTCAACCGCTGGGACGCGGGCCAAGCGCTTTACATGGACGTTCTCCTGGAGCTTGAGGTCGCCGCTGCCAAGGGGCAGGTGCTCGAGCTCGACCCGCTCATGGTGGACGCCATGCGCAGCGTTCTGCGCTCCGACGACCTCGACGGCTCCCTCAAGGCCCAGGCCATTTCGCTCCCCGGTTTCAGCATCCTGAGCCAGGCCAAGTCCCCGGTGAACCCCGAGGCGCTCATCGCCGCCCGCGACTTCGTCGTTGAAACGCTCGCCAAAGAGCTCCGCGACGACCTCGCCTCCGTCCGCGCCGCCGCGCGCCCGACCGGTCCCTACAGCGCCGACAAGGCGTCGATCAACGGTCGCCGCCTGGCCAACGCGACCCTTGGCTTCCTCAACGCGACCCATGACGATGCCGCCATCGCCGATGCGACGGCGCAGTTCGAGTCCGCCGACAACATGACGGACTCCCAGGCCGCTCTCGCGTGCCTGTGCCAGCACGAAGGCCCCGCCCGCGACGCGGCCCTCGCGGCCTTCTACGCAAAGTGGAAAGACGATGCCCTCGTCATGGATAAGTGGTTCGCCCTGCAAGCCACGTCTCGCCCCGTGGACTCCGAAGCGATGAACGCCCTGCGCGCTCACCCCGACTTCACGATGGAGAACCCCAACCGGATCCGCTCCCTCGTCGGCGCCTTCGCCATGCAGAACTTCCGCGGCTTCCACGCCAAAGACGGTTCCGGCTACGCGTTCCTCGGCGACATCATCATGGAGCTCGACGCTACCAACCCCCAGGTCTCCTCCCGCCTCGTCCGCGCCCTCAACCCTTGGAAGCAGTTCGCCTCCCCGTGGAGCGACCTCATGCTTGCCCAACTCAAGCGCATCCACGCCAAGGACGGCCTCTCCAAGGACGTCTTCGAGATCGTCGACAGCGCCGTGAAGAGCTAGGCGCAGGCGCCTTTGGAGTGAGAGAGCCGCACTCGATGGGCAGATAGCTACCCATCGAGAGCGGCTCCCTCATTTCATAGCGAGGCTTCGGCCGCAAGGACTCCTTCGGACCGCCCGACTAGCGCCCCTGGCGGAGGTGGGCTGGCTCGGGCGGCATGGCGGCTAGCGCGTCGGTGAGCTTGCGGTGGACCTTACGCAGTTCGGTGGGGAGCGTGGAGAGGTCCAGTGGGTGCTCCTCGAGGGGGTCGGAGGTGCAGTCGTACATCCGCCCGTCGTCGTAGAGCTTGTGGCGATGATCGCGCGCCAGCCGGACGCGGGGGTTGCGCTTCGTTCCAGGGGGGCGGGGGTTCGAGTAGATGGTCAAGACCTCGCGCGGGTCTCCTTCGGCGCCGCGGAGTTGCGGAGCGAACGAGCGTCCGTCGAAGATGCGGTCGGCCGGTAGCTGGGCGTCCATCAGCTCGGCCAGGCTCGGCAGGAAATCATCGAAGCCGATCAGGTCGCTGCACTCGACTTCGGGCTGAACCACGCCGGGCCACGAGGCAATCAGGGGCACGTGGATTCCGGCGTCGATGGAAAGCGCCTTGCCCCCTTGGATGGACTGGCCCGCTCGCATGGACCGGATCTTCCGGGAGGTTCCGTTGTCGGAGGTGAAGATGAGAAGTGTGTTCTCGCGCAGTCCGAGTTCCTCGAGCCGGTCCTCGATGCGCCCCACGGTCTTGTCCATGTACTCGACCATGTCGTGGAAGTTCTCCTGCGCCGTGCGCTTCCCTTCGGTGGCCGCGGAATCCGGGGTCGGCACAAAGGGGTCGTGTACGAGCGACATCGGGTAGTACACGAAGAACGGCGCGTCCCGCTCGGCCGCGACGAAGTCGAGCAGGAAGTCGCAGGTCCGGTCGGGCCCATAGGCTCCCTGGATGTCCCGTTGCAGTTCGCCATCGACGTCCAAAGTTGGATTGGCATAGCGCGACCCCAGCGTCTCGACTTGCCATAGGCACCAGCGGTCGAAGCCCGCATCCCGTGGGTGGGTCCCGCTACCCGCAAGCTCGCCATAGTGCTCGGCCCCCAGGAGCTGCCACTTCCCAGCAACGGCGGTCTCGTAGCCGGCTTCCTTGGCGACCTGCCCGATCGTGAGTTCCGATGGATCGAGGATGGAGAAACGCGTGTAGTTCCTCAGGTTGCTACGGCCCGTCATCAGCTTGACGCGCGTCGGTGTGCAAAGCGGCTGCGAGTAGGCTTCGGTGAAACGCAGGCCCCCGGCGCCAAGCGCATCGATGCGCGGTGTCCCGTAGCTCGTGCCGCCGTAGCAGCCGAAGGCCTCGACGCCGACGTCGTCCGCCATGATGAGCACGATGTTCGGCCGTGAAGGCGGGGCGACGCTCTCGGAGGGAGCCGCGCAGGCGCCAAGTACCGAGGCGAGCATCACTAGTGGGCACAGCGCGGCCAAGCGAATCTGTGTGGAGGAGGCCTGGCCTGGGCCTGGCGTTGGCCACCCACGAAGTGCTCGAGTGGTGATGGGGTCGTGTTCCCGCTTGGGCATTCGTATCTCCGTTGCGTCGCCGCTTGATTTGCCTATTCAAGTAAGGGCTTGGTCGTAGCGGCACTCCCGCCCCTTGCGCCGCCACACTACCCTATCGGCTCTGCCTGCCATTCTGAGCCGTGGGGTAGGGGCAATAGCATCGGGCGCAGGGCAGGGGCGGCGATCTTCCAGGAGACATCTGTCGTACCTTCGCAACCTGCTCGAACGACGCACGATCTGAAGTCTCCGCTCCCAGGAGGACTCAGATGAACCACTTCTCGCTCGCCGTACTTCTCCTTCCACTTGCGCGGACTGAGGCCTAGATCCAGGGTCTTGGTGGCGCCTTTGAGGCAGTCGCTGTCAGCGCCGGCGGATCGATCGCCGCTGGCACGGCCGATGATCCTATCGCAGGGTCCAGAGCGGCCATCTGGACGGAGGCGGGT
>CAJXRJ010000470.1 GCA_913058555.1 uncultured bacterium | reverse complement strand
GAGCCGGGCCATGGGGACACCGCAATGGAGCCAAGTGGTTCCACCGACAACCTGGGGTAGGCCCCGGCCCTTGGACTGGCCAGGAGTTTGGCCAGCAGAACCGGCCTCAAGTCAGTCGCCGACTGATTCCGATTCGAGAGCGTAGGTAGCGGACAAGGAACTCACCGGAACCCCGGGGGGGAACCCACCGTCCGCAGGGCTCCGCCATTGTCCGAATCAGTGGATCGTCCTAAAAGTCTGCGGCTGCCATGGCCACGGATCGGTTCCGAGGTCTAAGGTGAACGCCGCCCTGTGTGGCCCAATAGCGACGACGATCTGATGAAGGCTATTCTTGACGTGATGGGGGGGCTCTCCCGATGAAGCTGGAGAAACTGACTCCTGCTCACGTCAAGCAGGCGGTCGCGATCTACGTAGAGCACGCCTGGCCCGACGGGCCAAAGGGCGCTGCCAAGACGACCCTGGACGACATTTTCTCGAAGGACACCTTTCGCGGCATGCGGTCGGTCTTCAAGGAGGTGGCGCGCGTGGGTGGGGCGAGGTATCACAGGTTCTGCCTGCGGCTCGGCAATCACCGCTACCCATGGATGAAGTTCGTCATCCAGGAGTACCTGGTGGACCGCGAGTACTTCTTCTCCGTCGACACCCACGACGAGCTGCGCATCGACCCGTCGATGCCCGACTACGAGTCCTGGTGCGAGCTCCAGCGCTACAACCGCGAGCTCAAGCGCGAGATCGAGGGCCACTGGGCGAAGGTCGGGTTGCCGACCCATGGGGACCTGCGGGCCCTCTGCGAAGGGCTGGCGCGCATGGGGACGGAGGAGAACCCCGGCTGTAGGCACCTGGGCAAACGCGTTTTGGTCGTCGATGACGACGAGGACGTGGCCTGCGGAGAGGCCGCGGTGCTCAGGGCCAGGGGATACGAGGTCGAAACGGCCTACGATGGGCGCCAGGTCCTCGACCGCATGGCGGAGAACCCGCTTCCAGACCTGGTCGTCTTGGACTTCGCCATGCCCGAATTCGACGGGGAGGAGGTCATGCGGCGCCTCAGGGCGGACCCCCGCACCGCCGGCGTCCCGATCTTGCTCGCCACGGCGAGCCAGATCGACCTGGCCACCATCGAGCGGGCGAGCGGGTTGCTTCAGAAACCCTACCCGCGCGCCGCCCTCTGCTCGATGATCGATCAGCTGCTCACGGACGCGGCCCAGGGCTAACGGACGGGCGTTCGAGGCCCGCGGCCGTTCCATCGGGATGGATGGCCGCTGGCGAGCGGGGGGAACTGGAGAGCGGGGGGAAACCGGAGTCTCGCGCCCAGGGCCTCGCGTCCAGAATTTCACACCGGGGGGGGGGCGCGTCCTCGGCCCTCCGACTCAGGGTCCTCCGAGGACCCCATTTTTGGGGCCCATTCGGCGCTCCGGTCCCCCGATTCGGCCCGGCTCCTCCCCGTTTCGTACCGGTCTCGCCCCAGAGTCTTCGTAATGGTGGGTGGATCTCCCTTGGCACGGCCCTCCCTGCGTCCGATACTCCTCCGCCCCTTTCCAAAATGCAGCGGCACCGCCGCCGCACGGAACCCAGGGGAGCACCGCCATGAGCTGGGACGACATTACAGACAAGTTCTCCTTCCTAGGAGAAGGGATCGGCAAGTTCGCGAAGCGCGTTTTCGGCTCGGAGAACGAGCGGGAGATTCGCCGACTGGAGCCGATCATCGCCGAGATCAACGGGCTTGAGGACTGGGCGGATGGCCTGGACCGCGAGTCAGTCCAGGCGGAGGTCGCCGCCATGCGGGCCGAGGTGCGCGCTGGCAATGCCACCCTCGACGACGTCTTGACGAAGATGTTCGCGCTGACGCGCGAGGCGTCGAAGCGGACTCTGGGCCTCCGGCATTACGACGTTCAGCTCGTCGGCGGCTATGTCCTGCACTCAGGCAAGATCGCGGAGATGATGACCGGCGAGGGCAAGACGCTCATGGCGACGCTCGCCCTGGCCCTCAACGCCCTGGCGGATCGGCCCTGCTACCTCGTCACCGTCAACGACTATCTGGCCGGCCGCGACGCGGAGTGGATGCGCCCCATCTACGAATACCTCGGCCTCAGCGTCGGTTCGATTCAGTCGGGACTGGACGCTTACTCCCGCAAGCCGGTCTACAGCAGCGACATCGTCTACGCGACGAACAACGAGCTGGGCTTCGACTACCTGCGGGACAACATGAAGACGGACCTGGACCAACAGGTTCAGAAGGACCTCTACTTCGCCATCATCGACGAGGTGGACTCGATCCTCATCGACGAGGCGCGGACGCCGCTGATCATCTCTGGCCCCGCAGAGGATCACGTGGGTCGTTACGCGGAAGCCGACATGGTGGCCCGCAAGCTCGTGCGCGACGAGCACTACGAGGTCAAGGAAAAGGAGCGTAGCGCGTCCCTCACGGAGGAGGGCATCGTGCAGGCCCAGGAGATCCTCGGGGTCGAGTCGTTCTACGTGCCCGGTTTTGAGGACTGGCCCCACTACATCGAGAACTCCCTGCGCGCCCACTCCCTCTACGAGCTCGACAAGGAGTACGTCGTCGAGGACGCCGAGGACCCCCACACGGGGCAGATGCGCAAAGAAGTCGTCATCGTCGACGAGTTCACGGGTCGCAAGATGTCCGGTCGGCGTTGGTCCGATGGCCTGCACCAGGCGGTCGAGGTCAAAGAGGGGCTCGAGCCGAAGAAGGAGACGCAGACCCTCGCGACGATCACCTTCCAGAACTACTTCCGGATGTTCGACAAGCTGGCGGGCATGACCGGAACGGCCATGACCGAGGCCGGCGAATTCCACAAGATCTACGAGCTCGACGTGATCAAGGTGCCGACCAACCGGCCCATCGCGCGCGAAGACAAGATCGACACCGTCTACCGGACCCTACCCGAGAAATGGGAGGCGATCTGCGACGAGATCGAACAGGTGCAAGAGACCGGGCAGCCCGTGCTCGTGGGTACCGCGTCGGTGGACAACAGTGAGCACCTCTCGAAGCTCCTCACGGAGCGCGGGGTCAAGCACGAGGTACTGAACGCCAAGAACCACGAGCGCGAAGCGCAGATCGTGGCCATGGCGGGGTCGAAAGGGGCCATCACGGTTTCGACGAACATGGCCGGTCGTGGTACCGACATCAAGCTCGGCGGAAACTTCGAGTATCGGCTGGAGCGCGCCCTCGAAGAGGCGGGCATTGAGCCAGGCGACCTGGATCGCCTCGACGAGATCAAGGAGATCCGCGCCAAGGTCGAGGAGCAGTCCAGCAAGGACGAGGCGGAGATCCTCAGCCTCGGCGGGCTCTACGTGCTGGGAACCGAACGCCACGAAGCGCGCCGGATCGACAACCAGCTTCGGGGCCGTACAGGACGCCAGGGCGACGTGGGCGAGAGCCGCTTCTTCCTGTCGCTGCAGGATCCGCTCATGCGGATCTTCTACCGCGATTGGGTCGTGAACGCGATGGAGCGCCTTGGCATGAAAGAGGGCCAGCCCATCGAATCGGGGATGGTCACCCGCCAGGTGGCCCGGGCCCAGAAGAAGGTCGAGGATCGCAACTTCGAGATCCGCAAGAACCTCCTCGAATACGACGAGGTGATGGATCACCAGCGGACGGAGATCTACGCGGCGCGTCAGGCTGTTCTTGAGGGCGAGGACCTCAAGGATCGGGTCAACATCATGATGGCCAACCTCACGGCCCGGAACGCCGACGTCTACGACCAGGACCCTTCAGGGTTCCAGGAGTGGGTGCAGCGCACCTTCGACGTGGAAGTCTCGGTCGCCGCCGCAGAGAAGGCCGTTCACCCCGACGAGCCGGACGTCGGCCCCGCCCTCGAAGAGATCGACACTTACTACGTGAAGCGTCGCGAGGAATGGGGTCCGGAGCTCACCGCCCGCATCGAGTCCTACCTCGTGCTGACGGCCATCGATCAGAAGTGGAAGGACCACCTGCACGCCATGGACGCTCTGAAGGCCGGTATCGGCCTGCGGGGTTACGGCCAGCAGGACCCAAAAATCGCTTACAAGAAGGAGGCCACCGAGCTCTTCGGGGACAACCTCCTTCCGGCCATCGAGGCCGATGTGGCCACCAAGATCCTGCGCATCGAAGTCAACAAGCCCGAGGACTCAGAGGGCGGCGGGTCTCAGGCTGGCGACAGCTTGGCCCCGCGCGGGATCGCGGGACAGGCCCGCGCCGTGGCGCCCGGCCAAGAGCGGCCGCAAGTGCGCTTCGATGAGCTCAGCCTGGAGCAGCAGCAGACCGTGGTTTCTCAGCTCCCCGAGGAGCAGAAGCTGATGGCGGTGATGCAGGCCGGCGAGAACGAGCAGGCCCTGCTTGAGACCCTCGATGAGGAACTCCAGGGGCGCTACGAAGAGTTCAAAGCGGACGTCGAGGAGCGCCGCGCCCAGGCGCAAGGACAACAGAAGCAGGTGCGTTTCGACGAGCTGACGCTCGAGCAGCAGCAGACCTACCTCGCTCAGCTCCCGGACGATCAGAAGATGATGGCCGTGATGCAGTCCGGCGAGAACGAGGAGGCGCTGCTGGCGGACCTCGACGAGTCGCTTCGCGAGAAGTACCCCGAGTTCAAGGTCGAGATGGAGAAGCGCCGTGCCGCGGCGCAGAAGCAGCAACGTTTCGATGAGCTCAGCCTCGAGGCGCAGCAGACGGTCATCGCCGAGCTCCCGGACGATCAGAAGATGATGGCCGTGATGCAGTCCGGCGAGAATGAGGAGGCGCTGCTGGCGGACCTCGACGAGTCGCTCCGCGAGAAGTACCCCGAGTTCAAGGTCGAGATGGAGAAGCGTCGCAGGGCGGCCCAGGCCCAGGCCCAGGCGCAGGCCCAAATGCAACGCGGCCCCGCGGCCTCGAACGCCTTCGACATGATGCGGCGCCGCCAAATGATGGAGGAGCAGTCCCGTCAGGCTGAGGCCACGACGAAGGAAGGCAAGAAGGGCAGCGCTGCGCAGACCAAGACGGCGCCCGCGGCGGTGGCTGCGGCCCGCGAACTTGGCCCTGAATTCAAGAACGTCGGACGAAACGATGTCTGCCCGTGTGGCAGCGGCAAGAAGTTCAAGAAGTGCCACGGAAAGTAGCGGCGCGGTGATCCCCGGCGTCCCACCCCCGATCACGTCGCCTCCGGCGGTCGGGCTTTCCAGACGGATCCTGCAGACGGTCTACGACGTGGCCATCGGAGCCATCTGGCTCCTTTTGGCCCCGCTGTTCCTCTTTGCCGGTCTGTTCAAGCGGCGGCTCGCCCGAAAGGCGCTGTCGCTCTCGGGCGTGGGCCTGCCGCTTCTGGGGCCCAGTGATCCCGCTCGCCCGCGCGTGCTGGTCCACGGGGTCTCCGTGGGAGAGATCAAGGCCTCGCAGTCCCTGGTGGCAGCGCTCCGGGATTCCTACGAAGTGGTGGTGAGCGCCTTTAGCGACACCGGGTTGCAGGTGGCGGGGCAGCTCTTCCCCGGCACGACGATCGTGCGGTACCCGTTCGACTTCTGGCCCCTCGTGCGGCGCTTCTGGCGGCGGATCCAGCCGGATTACGTCCTGCTCCTGGAGCTCGAGGCCTGGCCGTGTTTCCTCCGGGAAGCCAATCGGCGGGGCGCCCCCGTGGCGGTCGTGAGTGGGCGCATCACGGAGTCGTCCTACCGCCGCTACCGGATGTTCGGCTCGCTCCCGGAGTTCGGACGCATCTCCCTCTTCGCCGCCCAGGACGAGGCCTACGCGGAGCGGTTTCGGGCCCTCGCAGGATCGGACGAGCGGGTGGTGGTGACCGGAAACGTGAAGGTGGATGGGCTCCGGGTGCGGGAATCCAGCCTCCAGGACCAGGGCTTCCAGCGGCTGGCGCGTGAAGCCGGGTTGCGAGGGGCTGGGCCCGAGGTGCCCCTGGTGATCGTGGCGGGGAGCACCCACGCCCCCGAGGAGATGATGTTCTTCAAGGCGGCCCGTGGGGCAGCCCCTGGGGCGCGCTTGATCATCGTGCCCCGCCACCCCGACCGCTCCGTGGCCGTGGCGGCGGAGCTCTCGGGGCTCGTCCCCGAGGGGCAGGGGCCCGAGCGGCTGTCTGAGCTGCGGTCCACGGACGCGGTGGGGGACG
>CAJXRJ010000469.1 GCA_913058555.1 uncultured bacterium | reverse complement strand
GCATACGACATCATGCCTAGTCTCGTGGGCTCGGAGATGTGTATAAGAGACAGTCGTTGACGTGGCCGGCTCGGTTCTGCAGGGCCCCAAGGCAGAGGCCCTGGCCCCGTCGATTCCTGAGCTGCGCGCGCACCTGGACGCGTCGTTTGGTGTCGGCATCCTTGGCCACCACGGCGCGACGGTCGCGGACATCAACGGCGACGGGCTCGACGACCTGTACCTTTGCCAGCCCGGCGGCATCGCCAATCAGCTTTGGCTCAGGGGCCGGGGAGGCGAGGCGATCGAAGTGGCGGCGGAGCTGGGGCTCGACTTCATCGATGCGACCTCGAGTGCGCTGTTCTTGGACCTCGACGGAGACGGGGACAAGGACGCCGTCTTTGCGATCGGTTCGGGCCTGCGCATCTACACCAGCCAAGGCAGCTCCTTCGTCCAGAGCCATTACCTGGTACGCAGTGGCATCACCGGGCTCGCAGCGGCCGATGTTGACGCCGATGGGCGGATTGACGTCTACGCCTGTGCTTACGCCGGGCCCTACGCCGGTGGGTCACTTCCGATGCCCTACCACGACGCGGAAAACGGGGAACAGAACGTCCTTCTGATGAACCGTACCGAGAACAGGGACCAGCTGCGTTTCACCGATGAAACCCTGGAACGGGGCCTCGGTCCCGGCGCGACACGATTCAGCTTCGCAGCCGCCTTTGAGGACGTGGACGGGGACGCTGACAGCGATCTCTACGTGGCGAATGACTTTGGGCGCAACGCGCTCTACCTCAATGACGGGAAGGGGCGATTCAACGAAGCGGCCCAGGCCGCGGGGGCTGTCGATATCGCGGCGGGCATGGGGGCTGCGTTCGGGGACCTCGACGGAGACGGCGCGCCGGACCTCTACGTGTCCAATATGGAATCGTCTGCGGGGCGGCGGGTCACCGGCTCGAAGGATTTTCTCGCGGGGACCGAGGCGTCGCTGCGGGCGATCTTCAAGGGGCACGCCAAGGGCAACTCGTTGTACTTGAACAGGGGCGCCGGAACGTTCCAACGCACGGACCTTGCGACCCAGGGGCGCTGGGCCTGGGGATCGATTCCGATCGACCTGGACGGGAACGGAAGGCTCGACCTTTTTGTGCCCAACGGTTTCGTCACGGGGACGGACGGGGAACGGCCGGATCTCTGAAGCTCGTTCTGGCGCCACGTGGTGGCGCGTACTCCCCTCCCCGAAGACACAGAAGATGCCGGCGCGGCGGCGATCGAAGCTTCCTACGTGCAAGGTTGGGCGGACCTGAACAACGCCATCCGGCGCGGTGAGCCCTGGAGCGGCAATGAGCGCAACGCGGCCTTCCTTTCGGTCGTGGACGAGGGCGGAGCCCTTGGATTCGTGGACGCGGCGCCGCTCCTCGGCCTCGATCATGTGGATGACAGCCGAAGTGCCGCGCGCATGGACGTGGACTTCGACGGCGACGACGACCTCGTGGTCACGGCGCGCACGAGCCCGAGAATCAGGATTCATCGCAACGATCTGGCGAACGGCGCGCAGCATCTCGCGGTGCGCGTTGTGGGGGCCGGGCAGAACGTAGAGGGCATCGGCGCCCAGGTATTTGCGACGCCTGTGAACGCCACGCCCGCCCCCGATGGGACGTCGTTCATCCCCGGTGCCACCCAGATGCGGACGCGCTCGGCGGGTGCGGGGTACCTCGCCCAGTCGAGTGCCTGGCTGAGGTTCGGATTCGGACGGCCGCAGCCCGAAGAACGGCGTGCGCCCCGCGTGCGGCTGCACGTTCGGTGGCCAGCCTCAGGGATTCATCCATCGGGTTTGGTGGAGGACTTCGGGGAGGCACGTCTCGGCGGGGCATACGTCTTGACCCAGGGCGCAGGCGCGGCCGTGGAGTTCAAGTTTCCCATGCCCGTCGAGCTCAAGGCGGCGTCGCTTGAATCGGCGGACTGGTTGGCGAAAGGGCGGGTGGCACTCCCGACCGCCGCATCAGCGCCGAGCCTCACCGTGCGCGCGACGAGCGGCCGAGTGGGCCCGGTCTTCGGTCTGAGCCCATCCGGTCCCCAGGGCACTGGCCTTCCCGCGGCGCTCGTGATCTTCGAATCCGACGACCCGAATGCCCTGACGCGACTCGGTGATCTCAAGGGCTTGGACGCGAAGTGTCGCGAGCTCGAGATCACGTATTTCGCCGTGGACCTGGTGCCCGCGGTGGACGGCAAAGCGGTGGACCCACTGGTCGTCGCCAAGACACGTCTCTCGGCGGCGGGCTGGACCGGCAACGTCGTCAACGGCGTGGGGGAGACTCGCACGATCCTGTCGGAGTTCCTTGCTTGGCGTATTGGCGCGGAGGAACCGCCGCCGCTTCCGTGGCTGTTCATTCTCGATCCAAAGGGACGCGTCTCCTCCATCAGGTACGGGCCCTGGGAGCCCGGGGACCTCGTCGAGGACCTCTCCTTGATCGCCGTTCCGAGCGCGGACCGTCCGGGGCTGGCGGCGCCGTTCGGCGGCCGCCTGCTCGAGCCCCAGGGGGCGGTGGATCTGGGGGGACTTCAGTCTCGACTCGGGGCCAAGGGGGCCCAGGGGGCGGTGCGGGAGCTTGACTTGGCCCGGGTCAAGATGACCCCGTTGAGCTCCATCGACGTGGAGCTTCGCCTCGGGCGGTCCTTCCTCGGCCAAGGCAAGCTCCCCGAAGCCCTCGATGCCTTCGACCGCGCGGTGTCCAAGGACCCCGAGAACGCGCTCGCGCACCAGGGGCGCGGATACACGCTGCAGCTCGCGGGCCGCATCGGTGAATCACTGGAGGCCTGGACACGTTCGGTCGAGCTCGACGGGGACAACTTGACGAGCCGCACCAACCGTGGCCTCACGGCCGTGGCCGAGGGGCGACGCGATCTGGCGGAGGCGGACCTCAAGGCACTGGAGGCCATGGGCGACCGTGGGGCCAAAGGCGCCGCCGCCGTGCGAAATGCCCTGGCCGCAAAGCCCAAGAAGGACCCGAAGCAGCCTCCGTCCGAGGGGGAGGCCCCGGCCATGGAGCCGGCCGGCGAGTCGACGGTCCGGCCCCCCGGGAACCAGGCCAGTCCGTCAGGTGGCCAACCAAAAGGCGATCAGCAATCCGGAGGCGGATGACATTGGGCAAATGGAATCGGTCGTTCACCCCGGAGTCACTCCGCGCCCTGCGCCGGGCCCTCGGAGACGCTCCCCAGGGGGCCAACCTGCCCGAGATGGGGGCCATTCTTGACCGTCTCGATAGGGACCTCTTGCCCCGGACGGCAGGGGGCCACGATCACTTGGTCGTGGGCATCGTCGGCCCGAACAACGCGGGCAAGTCAGCCCTCTTCAACGCCCTCGTAGCGGGGTTGAAATCGCCGGGTGAGCCCGCGCCGACGCCGGTGAGTCCCTCGCTCCCTGTGGGCGGTGCCACGCGCCGTCTGGTGGGGGTGGCGCACCCGAAGCTGCGCGCGGCCATCGAAGGGGAAGCAACCCTCAGCCAGTTCCTCATGCGTGGGGTCACGCCCACGCCGGGCGTGGGCGTCGAAGCCGCGACCGAAACGGCGGAGGAGGGCCGGGCCCACGAGCTGCTTCTGGTGGAAATGGAGACTCTGCCAGAGTCGCTTCTGTTGGTGGATACGCCGGACTTCGACAGCGTCCTCGCGGAGAATCGACTCGTCACGGACGCGCTCCTTACCGTGGCCGACGTCGCCATCGTCGTGGTGACGCGCCACACGTATCAAAACCACGACGTCATCGAGTTCCTGCGCCACTGGCTCGATCACGGCCGGCCGTGGGCGCTGGTGTACAACGAGTCCATCGACGAGGAGACGACGCATTCCCATGCGGCGAAACTGGAGGAGGACATCGGGTGCGCGCCGGAGGCGGTTTTTCACGCGCCCTTTGAGCTGGATGTGGCCAAGGGCAACACCGGTCTGGTCCCGACGAGGATCCTCATGCAAACGGAAGCTGAAGGGGCGAGCAGCTCCGCAGTGGCAGGCATGAGCGTTCGGGGATGGCTCGATGACATGGGGTCCCGCGAGGACCTCAAGGCGCGCGCGCTGGCGGCCTCCACCGCGGCCCTTGCGGAAGAACTCGAAGCCCTCGGCACAGCGATTCGCTCAGAGCGAGCGAGCGCGGAGGAGGTGCTGGGACTGCTGCATGTGCGTGGAAAGCGTCTCGGGCAGGAGGTCGCGCGGGAGGCCATGCCGATGGGGCCATTCCTTGAGGCGTTCCGGGAGGTGCTCGATGAGCGTCCGACCATGCTCCAGCGGGAACTGCGGAAGGGGCTCAAGTGGACGAGCCGAACGCTTGCCCAGGGCGCCAAGTGGGCGAGTTCACTTTTGCGCGGGAGTCCCGCGGCGGGGGACGCGGCGGAAGCCGGGAATCAGACGCTGTTGGACGTCGAGCGCCGAGAGCTGGAGGCCCGCTGGGCCGGATTCTTCGAACCGGCGCTGCGGGACCTTCGCGAGGCCCTGCGCGGCGGGCAGTATGCGCCGCGGGTGGAAGCCATCGTGTCGGATCTAACGGATCGCGCGCCCAACGTCTTTGGGTCCTTGGGCCATGCCACCGACGCCTTGGCTTTGGACCCCGCGCTCATGATCGAGTACCGCGAAGCATGCCGGGAGCTGATCACCAAAGAGCTCGACGCGGGTCGCAGTGAATGGGCCCTGCAGCTTGCGGTGGACGGGCTGCACCTTCTGCCGATTGGGGTTGCCGGGGCCGTGATTGTCCATACCGGTGGCCTCGGCGCAGATGTCGCCGTGGCCGGCGGCGGCGCCTTCAGCGCCGCCCTCGCAGAAAGGCTCTCGCGGACGCTTGGCACCGGCGTCGCGGCCAGCGCCCGGTCGAGCTGGGCGGACATGCGCTCCGAGAAGATCGCGAAGGCGGCGGTCCAAGGCCTCTTGATGGAATCGAGCGTCGCGCTCGAATCCCTCCGCGAGGGACTCGACGAACTGGACGGGGCCCTCAAGGCCGCACTCTCAAACCACTGATCCTGCCCCATGGAAGAGCCACCAAGCCAAGTCGGTGCGGGAAACGCACGTTCACCCCGAGAGCGAACCCACCAGCAAGCGCGTCAAAGGGGGAGCTTGGATCGTCTGCGGCGGTCGCTGGAGTCGACCCTCGCGAAGACGGAGAGCCTGCGCGCCGTCGACGAACAATCGGATGCACTGGCGGACTTGAAGCAGGACCTAATTGATCAGCTCGAGCGCGCGAAGGACGCAGCGGTGGTGTGCCTCGTGGGCTCCACGGGGGCCGGCAAGTCGACGTTGCTCAACGCGCTTGTGGGAAGAGACGTGGCGACCGAAGGGGTTAATCGGCCGACCACGTCAGCCCCCGTGATCTACCGGCCCGCGGACGCCGACGTGAGCGCGATCGTCAGGGATCTCCCCGGGGAGGCGCCGAAGATCGTGAGCTACGACCCATCGGACGCCGCGACCATCGGCGGCGCGGAAGCGTTTTGGCGGGGGCAGATCCTCATCGATGCCCCCGATGTGAACAGCGTGGAAACGCAGCACCGGGACGTGGTTCGCGAGCTGAGCCGGCGGGCGGATGTGCTCATCGTTGCCTGTCACCGTCAGTCGATCGCCGAGCTCAGCTCCGCCACGTTCGTGGATCTCTTCGCGGAGCGGCGGGGCATGGTGTTCGTACTCGGGCGCCGTGACGAGCTTGACACGGACGCCCGTGAGAGTCTCTTGGAACAGCTGAGCGGACTCGCCAGGGACCGTTGGAAGAGCCCGGACGCACCGGTGCTCGCCATCAGCGCGCGGGAAGGCAAAGCGGACCCTGACGCGGGCGGGTTGGCGGAGCTTCGCCACTGCCTCTCCAAGCTCATCGAAACCGAGAGGCTTGGGGGTGTGCGTCGAAGCAATGCCGTGGGCAACGTCTCCCGCATTGCGGACCTCATGGCGGAGATCGAGGGGGATCTGGGGCCCCACTTCGAGAGTTTCCAGGCGTCCATCGAGAGCGGCGCGAGCCAATGGTGCGGGTCCCTCGTGGGATCGATCCATGAACGCCTCGACGTTCGCAGTAGCGATCTCACACAGATGCTCTGGAACGACGCGGCTAAGGTCTGGGATGGGCCCGGGGGGTACGCTGTCTCTTATACACATCTGACGCTGCCGACGAT
>CAJXRJ010000468.1 GCA_913058555.1 uncultured bacterium | reverse complement strand
CCCCTACCCAGGCCCACGACCCCCCAGGGGCCGGCCCCGACATGGCTCCATCGGAGCACCCAGACGGCCTCCCGGGGCTGCAGAGAGACCCGTTGGCGACGTTCCTCCTGGGGGCAGCGCTCCTCCTGGGGCTACTCCGATTCGTCCGCTTGGGCCGCTGGAGTCTCTGGCTCGATGAGGTCTTCACTTGGGGCGACTCCCATTCCGGACTGTCGGGCAACTACAACGATCTGGGTTACCACCTCGTGCGCAAGACGGTCATCGTCCTGGGCCAAGGCCCCACGGAGGTCGCCCTGCGGCTCCTCCCCGCCGTGGTGGGATTCCTCTGCGTGCCCCTGACGGCCTGGGCCTTCCGGCCCCTTGCGGGACCCCGTCGCGCCGCCCTGGCGGCCCTCGTCGTCGCCGTCAGTGCGTGGCAGATTCAGTGGGCCCAGACGGCGCGCTTCTACACCCTGTGTGAGTTCATGGTGCTGCTGGGCTCGGGGTTCGCCATCCGTGGGCTCCTGCGGTCGAGTGTCCCCGGAATCATCGTCGGCGTGGGCGCCGTGGGGGCTGGGGTTCTGTTCCAGCTGCAAGGCGCGGTCATCGCTGGCGGCCTCGGCGCCGCCGCAGCGATCGCCTGGCGCGGCTTCGGTGAAACGGATGCCACATCCCAGCGCCGCGCCGCACGCCGGGCCTTTGGGGTCTTGGCAATCCTGGGGCTGATCGCCGCTCCCTTCATCTGGTCCGCTTGGCACCGGTACGCCCGCGACAAAGCCGTGTCCGACGCGGTGGGAAGCGTCGCTCACTTCGTGCTGGCCTCGGCGTCTTTCGCGACACCGACGGTGCTGGCCATGGCGGCGGCGGGCCTTGGCCTGGGCGTTTTGGAGAAGGACCGGCGGGTCCTCTTCGTGGCGGCCGTGATCCTCTTGCCATCCCTGGTGCTCGCGGTCGCGGCGACCCAGGCGATCGTGACTGCGCAGTACGTCTTTGCATTGTTTCCCTGGCTCGCCCTCGCGGCCGCATGGCCGATCGCGAGTCCGCGGCTCCAGTCCGTGCGCGGGTTTCCGCTCGCCTGGTCTTTCGTACTGACGCTGCCGCTTCTCGCGGGAACGGCGCTCTACATGACCGTGGAGCACGGCCAACGCGCCCGGTGGCGGGAGGCGACCGAGTACGTCATGGAGCGCCTGCGCCCAGGGGATCTGGTCGCCGCCAATCCCGCTCCGGTTGTCGAGTTCTATCTCACCGGGGCGACCGAAACCGACGTGCGGAGCGCGGACACGGTCCTACAAATCGGCCGCTGGGACGCGCGGAGCTGGGAGACCTGGGCCAAGTCGGGAAGGCGCATCTGGTTCATCGTGCGGCCCGATTACCTCTACGAGATGTGGGACGTGGATCGGCTTCGCTTCAAAGCATTTCTCGCCGAGGACTGTCGACGGGTCGAGTCGTTCCCCGTTCGGGTGGAGGCCAGGGACCTTGAGCTCGAGGTGTGGCGCTTCGACGGCTGAGCGTTGGGGCGCGCCCCTCTGGGCCGCGCCCCCCTTGGGAAACACGATGGCCCGGGACGCCGCTTGGGCGTCCCGGGCCATCGTGTCTTGATAGGCGTCGTGTCTTGATAGGTGAGGGGCGGCTCCTATGCCTGGCTTGGTCCAGCCAGGCTCCACCGGGGACTCATCCGAGCTCTTATTCCGAAGCGCGGCCCATGAATTCGCCGGTGTCCGTGCTGACCTTGACCTTCTCGCCCGCCTTGATGTGCAGCGGCACGCGGATGGGGGCCCCGGTTTCGAGCACGGCGTCCTTCTTGACGTTGGTCGCGGAGTTGCCTTTGACCGCGAGTTCTGCCTCCGTGATCTCGAGCACGACCTGGGCGGGGAGCTCGATGGATACGGGGGTGGTCTCGTGGAAGGTCACCTCGACCTCTTCGGATTCCTTGACGTAGGCCATGCGGTCCTCTGCCATCTCCTTCGTGAGCGTGAACTGCTCGTAGGACTCAGCGTCCATGAAGACGTAGTCGCCGTTGGCCTCTTGGTAGAGGTACTGGGACTTCTTCTTGTCGAGGTAGGCCACCTCGAATTGTTCCCCAGCGGACGGACGGAACGAGCTGTTCCCGCCGGTCTGGAGGTTCTTGATCTTGACCTGAATGATCGCCCGCCAGTTGCCCGGCGTGTGGTGGCTGTAGTCAGTGATCAGCTGGAGTTGGCCGTCCTTGAGGAGGACGAGACCCTTTCGAAGTTCGGTAGCCTTGAGGTTCATCGCGCCAGGAGGGTAGCGGAGGCGGCCGGGTCAGGCCAGCCGCGAGGGCCCGGGAAGCGATGTTCGGGGCCACGATCGACCCCAGGGAGTCAATCCCGGGCGAGCCAGGGACGCCCATCGGGCCGTGTGAGGGCGCGGGCGAGGGCCTGGATCCGGATGAGGTGGGGCCGCCGTGTGTATTTCGACCGGGCGGAGTCCCAATCCTCGGCAATGCGCTCCAGTTCCTCGGTCAGGCCCAGGGCGTCCGCCGCCAGGGCCTGGAAGCAGAGGGCGTACTCAGTGGTCGACTGGCGCGATTCCTGAACCTCCTGTTGCTCGCGACCGAGCGCGAGCATGTCCCCGTAGCGGCGTGCCTCGAAGAGCAGGCTCGGAAGGGCGTCGATGGTTCTGTCGGGCCGCCAGGTGCGCACGATGAGCAGCTGGTCGATCCAATCCTCGATCTGCAGGGGGGAGCAGAGCGTGGAGCCGTTGGCCATCAGCCGGGCGTAGTGGGCATGGGTCCACCACGTGCCGTTGGACCTTGGGGGCAGCCGATCCACGATTCGGAGAGCGGCCTCCAGTTCTTCAGCGTTCAGCCAGCCGTCGGTCTTCAGCGCACGCCGCATGGCGGCGGGACTCGGATCCTTCTGCCAATGACGGCGAACGCGATCCGCGGGCAGACAGCGTTCCGCGCGGCCGATGCGGTGGAGCTTGACCTCTCCGGTAAACGAGCAGGTCGCCAGGGTGCCGGTGCGCTCGATCCACTCCATGTCATGGACTGCCTTGTCGTAGACCGCCCAGGTCAACGTTTCGTCGAGGGACTCGAGGTCCAGGACCGAGATGCTCCCGTCAGCGCCGCCGAGGAACGCCCGGCGGCCACCAGGGTGGAAAATCAGGTCCTCGTAGCGCTCGAAGTTTGCCTCGAGCGGGAAGGACGTCACGTTGCCCTCTCTCTCGATCAGGCGGACGCACCCGCGGCCGCCGCTCGCCCAGGCACTGCCATCCGGTGTCTCTTCGACCGAGTAGTGGCCGAGCGGTGGCTCTAGCGCGTCCAGCAGCCTCGGGGCCTGGTCCATTGGGCCATCGGTATCCCACTCGAGGAGATGCGTTGCGCTGTCCTTGGTGACGGCGTTCACGCAGAACCGGGAACCATCCCGAGAGAAAGCCGCTTTCACGATGCTGGTGTGATCCTGCGTCGCATGCAGGATGCGGGTTGGCGGGTCCTCGAGATCTGCAAACTGGAAGACACGCCCGTCGCTTCCTGTGAGGATGACGGTGTCGCCGTTCGGTGAATACGCCAGGTCCCGGACCATCGTGCCGAGGGAGTGCAGGTCCTTCGACCAAGTTTGCCGCTCGAAGTCGTACGTTCGAACGAGTCCGGCCTTGTCGGCAACGGCGAGCAGTGGCCGTGTTGGGTGGACGTCGATGGCCCGCGCCCGGAAGGCTCGCCGGCTCGTGTTCTGTTCCACGATGGCGAGGGGGATCAGCGTCTCCGCATCGTAGGCGATCATGCCGCCGTCCTCAGATCGGACGGCGAGGATCGTTCCGTTGGCCCCGGAGCGAACCTGCGTGAAGTTGTGGAGCGGGAGGAACTCTGACAGGGTGTCGGGACTGCCGGACAGGTCCCACACGCCGAATTGGCCTTCGCGGCTGAAGGCGAGCAGCGTCTGGGACGCCTCGTCGATGCGCGCCGACCATTGGCCGGGGCCTGTGACGATGCGGGCCGCCCGCGTTCCGGTGCGTGTCCTGCGCAGGTCCATGACGCCGCCCTCGATGAAATAGGCTGCGAGCGCGCCCGACGCTCCGACCTCGACGCACCCGCGGACCCGCTCGCTCTCGAACGGGGCCAGCAGCTCTCCGGTCAGCCCGTCTATCACGGGGCAATGCATGTGGCTCCGGAGAACGGCCAGGCGGGGATTCTCTTTGCCGGCGCCATCGATCCAACGAATGGCGTGGGTGTCGCTGGCCTCGAGTTCGCGCCGGAAGAGTCGCTTCTGCGAAGGCAAGTCGATGGTCTCGACCCAAGCGGTGCTCTGGGTCCATCGCAGAACGCCGAGCTTCTCGCCGTCAGGGGACCATTCGACGAGGCCGGTGGAGGAGCCTTCGAGACCGAGGGCCTCGAAGGACACAAGCGGTGCGAGTGTGAACCCGTCGTAGAGCCTCACGGAGTCGGTGCAGCGCCTCCCTCCGGAATCACTGTATGTCACTGCGAGCTGGCCGGCGCCGTTGATGGCGATGCGATGAACGCTGTGGTTCGGCTCTTCGAAGGGGTGCTCTTCGAGAACCTCGCCAGAGGCGGCGTCTACGAGAACGAGCGAGCCATCGCCATTGCCGATCACGAGGAGGTCGGAGGCGCCCACGAACGCCGCTTGCACCGGCGTGACATCCCCGAGGGGGATGTCGTGAACGTGGCGCCCCGTCTTGGTGTCGAGGATACGCACGTACGCGGGGGACATGTGCTCGTGGCATCCGAAGGCGCAGTAGCGACCGGAGCTGGCGAGGGCGGCACAATAGAGGCGCGGTCGCTCGAACCAATCGAGGATCTTCTCTGAGTTGTCGATGCCCCCTCGCCAAAGAGAGCGGTCGGCTTTGGCACGAAGGCGATCCCACTCCCAGCCGGGTGGATCGGGTAGGACATCGGCGAAGCCCTCGAGCGCCCGCATGCCTTCGCCCGCCACGATGCGCGGGTGGGCGCCGGAGACTTTGGCGGCGTAGGCGGCGCGCCGCGTCGCAGCGGCCTGGCGCATCTCTTCGCCCCGGGCCTGGGACACGTCCCGATAGAGAAGGGTGATCCAGGCGAGGCTCCCGAGGAGGGCCGTTAGGAAGATGGCTGCGGCGCTGAGCCATTTCCAGTTGCGCGCAAAGTACTTCCGGGCGCGATACATGGCCGTGTCCGCCTGGGCCGTCACGGGGAAGCCGTTCAGGTACCGACGGACGTCTTCTGATAGGCGCTCGACCGATCCGTACCGCCTCTCGGGCTCCTTGCGAAGCGCCACGAGGGTGATGGTGTCGAGGTCACCGCGAATCTCCTTCGCCCAGCTGATCCGAGGCTCCGCCTGTGCCGCCCGCTGGCTGGGCTTCAATGGCTCGTCGAGGCACACCGCCTGAGCAAGCGCGTCGCCCGAGAGTTTGGTTTCCCCGTGCGGGTGAGCCCCCGAGAGGAGCTCGTAGAGAATCGTCCCGAGGGCAAAGACGTCGGTCGCGGTCGAGACGGGCTCGCCTCGGATCTGCTCCGGGCTGGCGTAGCGCGGCGTGAGGGGCCGGTGACCCGTCTGGGTCGTGAATCCCATCCCCGACGCGTCGCCATCGTCTTCGAGGAGCTTCGCGATGCCGAAGTCGAGCAGCATCGGCTTGCCGTCTGGCGTCACCAGGATGTTCGCAGGCTTGAGGTCCCGGTGCACGACGAGGGCCCGGTGGGCGTGCTCCACCGCCGCGCAGACCTCGCGGAAGAGTTCAAGCCTCTGGCGCAGGTTCATTCCCCGCGCGGCTTCGGCCAAGGTCGCTCCTTCGACAAACTCCATCACGAGGTACGGGGCCTCGGCCTGGGTCACGCCCGCGTCGAGGAGGCGGGCGATGCCCGGATGATGGAGCCCCGCGAGCACGCGCTGTTCCATGCGAAAGCGCTGCAGGATCTCGTCGGTGTCCATGCCGCGCTTGATGACCTTGACCGCGACCTGCATATCGAGGTCGGGCCGCCTGCCGAGCCAGACAACACCCATGCCGCCGGATCCCAGGGGCCGGATGAGTTCGTAGGGGCCGACGAAGTCGCCCGCCTGGAGTCGCTCCCCGAGGCGCCTATCGAGAACGCTGCCCACGGGCCCGGACGTTTCCGGAATCGCGGCTCCGGCGCTGATCATCCCGCGCACTCTCTGCACCTGTCTCTTATACACATCTCCGAGCCCACGAGACTAGGCAT
>CAJXRJ010000467.1 GCA_913058555.1 uncultured bacterium | reverse complement strand
ACCACACCCAGTCCTCGCAGGTCCCGGTCTCCTACGACCTGGCCACCGCCAAGTCGGGCTGATCCCTGCTGGGAGCTAGCGGCCCCTCCGCGGAGGCGGCGTGCGAGCAGCGACCCAAGAACCAAGGCCCCGCGCCGACGCAAGTCGACGCGGGGCCTTCCTGCGTTGTCGCCACGCGCCGCCACTAGTCACCGAGATCTGCGAATTCCGTCGACCGCCGCGGAGCCAATCCCTCGGAGGAGCGCGGGATCGGTCAGGGGAAATCAAAGCAAGCCCCACTTTGGGCGCAACGCCTGACGATTGACCGCGATCAATGGTTGTCGAGGCAAGGGAACGGTGACCAGCGCACCTGTCAGCGCCCACCGACAACCCGCGCCGGACCGCCCGGCCTCCAAACTTCTCACATCACCCACAGGTCACTGCTCCCTTGGCGCTCGCCAGGGACCGCCTGCCAACCAACAAGGAACATCCCATGGCTATCTACATCAAAATCGGCGACATCAAAGGCAACGTTTCGGCAGCTGGACACGAGGACTGGATCGAGTGCGACTCCCTCCAGTTCGGCGTCGGCCGCGCCATCCCGATGATGGTCGGTATGGAAACGAACCGCGAGGCTTCGCATCCGTCGCTGAGCGAAGTGACCGTCGCCAAGACGATGGACGACGCGAGCCCCTACCTCTTCCAGGAGTCCGTCGTCGGGGAGGCGAAGGAGATTCTGATCCACGTCACGAAGACTGGCGCCGATCAACTCGAGAGCATCGTTGAGTACACGCTCACCTCCTCGCTCGTCAGCAGCTACTCGATGAGCTCCGGCGGCGACCGCCCGTCCGAGTCCCTCTCCTTCGCCTTCACCAAGATCGAGATGAAGTACGTCGTCTGGGACGAGAACCACACCCAGTCCTCGCAGGTCCCGGTCTCCTACGACCTGGCCACCGCGAAGGCTGGCTGATACCGCCTGGGACCCGGAACGCTTCCGCTTTGGCGGCGCCCGGATCCAAGCCTGCCAAGCCCTGGGACAAGCTGCCTGCCCAGCCGCCAGCCTCGCCGGCCCCAGAACGGCCTCGCCTTTAGCCATGCAGCTAAGGCGGGGCCCTTTTTATCTTGGACTCGACTCCTCTCTCTGCCCTCTGCACCTCCCATGGACCTGACTCTCATCGCCTCCGCCCACATGTCGGCCTCCGTCTACGAAGCCGAAATCGCTCCGGGCACCCCGACCACGGGCCCGCCGTCGGTGCGCAGCTACGCGCCGCAGAAATGGGTGCACGAGAAAGGCAGCGGCTTCACCGGCGCGATCTACACGAGCCCCGACCGAAGCCACGTCGTGCTCGCGTTCGCGGGCACCAACCCATTCTCCTGGGGCGACATCAAAGCCGACATCAACATCGTCGCCAACGAGGTCCCCATCGAGCAGATGATCCGGGCCAACCGCCTCTACATCGCCGCGAAGGAGATCGCGCAGGAGGCCGAGATCATCGTCGTCGGTCACTCCCTCGGCGGCGGCCTGGCTCAATTCATCGCCGCCACCTACGGCCTGCGCGGAGCCACGTTCAACGCGCCTCCCATGGGCGCCCACATGGAGCGCTACTCGAAGGCCACCGGCCAATCGAACATCAACGAAGCGTCCCTCAAGGACCGCATCATCAACTTCCGCGCGTTCTTCGACGTGGTCAGCGTCGGCAGCTACGCCCTCGACGCCATCAAGATCGCCGTCTCCCCCATGATCGGCATCCCGCGCTTCAACGCCGCATGGGCGCGCCACCTGGGCCGCGTCGTGCACCTGGGCCCCCGCGCCGGCCTGCACGGGATGGACGACATGGTCAAGTACATCGCGCGCCAGCCCTACGCCGAGAAGACGCCCTGGGACGTGCGCTAGGGCTGGGCCGCTTTCCCTAGGGCCTCTCGGCGACGTTCTCGCCGGGTACGATCGCCGTGTTGAGGTGGTCCCCGAGCTCTGCGATCACCGCGTAGTGGGCGAAGGCTGGGACCACCGCGGAGGCGGCCCTTGTGCGCCGGATGAAGGTCGCCTGGCGCAGGTCAAAGACGTCGCGAATGGGCTCGTCCGAACCGAAAATTCGGGCCGCGGTCCCCTGCGGAGGCGCGGACCACGTCAACCGAACTCGGTTCCCGAAGGGAGCGCCCGTGAGGCCACCGACTTGCTCCGCCTCGACGGCGGCGCGCGCCACCGTCATGAGGCCGAGGGCGGCGTCGATGGAGCGTTGGCTGCCGGCCGGAACGTCGGTGATCAGGACGGCCGTGAGGTCGCGGCGGCGGTCGAGCCAGAGGAAGCTGCCCCACGCGCCCGCGCCGACGATCTCCTCGACGTGTGCGGTCACGGGGTTCGCTGCGAGCACCCACCCACCGAAGCCGTAGTCCGGTGAGACGCCGTACGGATAGCCCGGGTGCGAAGCCGGAAACGGCGTCCCGTACACGGGCAGGCCGGAGGTGTGGTTGACGAAGAGCTGGTCGACGGAGCTCGGCTCCAGGACCTGCGCTCCGCCGAAGCGGCCGCCATCCATCACCATCTGCAGGAAGCGCATCGTGTCGTCCGCCGACGTGCGCATGCCGCCCCCCACCGCGGGGTTGGGCGCGAACTGGGCGTAGTCGGATTGGTCCATTCCCAGGGGCGCGAAAAGCCTCTGCTCCGCGAGGAGCTCCCAGGGCAGACCGGTGCGGTTCACGGCGATGTACCCCGCCACCTGCATCGCCACGCCGTTGTAGCCGAGCATCGTCCCCGGCCGGAACACCTCGTACCCCTGGGTCCCGATCTGCAAGATCGACTGGCCGTGCGTCAGCAGCGAGTTGTGGTGATACGGCGAAGGCGTTTCCAGGCCGTGGCGCATGGACCAACAGTCGAGCACCGTCGGGTCCCCAAGACCGCGCGCATCAAAGAGGGGCAGTGCGTCGCCAATGCGCTCGTCCAGGGTCAGGTGCCCCGTTTCCACCAGGTCGAGGGTCACCGCGGCCCCCATCGTCTTGGTCATCGACGCGATGCGCGTCTTCGTGCCGTAGTCGATCGATCCCGCTTGGAATCGGAAGAGCTCGCGGCCCCCTTGGCGAACGATCACGGCCGCGCGCCCGAGGAGGTTCGGCAGCTCCGATTGCAGAAGCTGCTCGGCGGGTCCGAAGTCGTAGGGCGAAGGACGCTCCGTGTCGCCCCCGATCGGCGAGGGCACAGGGACTTGAACCTGACTCGTCGGCCCCTGGGGAGGACCGGGACAAAACGCGAGGCACAGGATCAAGCTCATGGGAGGCTCCTTGGAGGGCAGCGGAAGGCGACGGACTCCGTCTACCAACCGCCGGCTACCGCGGAGGTTCCGCCCAATCCACGGGCGCTCCCGTGCGGAGCCCCTGAATGAGCCCCTTAGCTGGTGCGTCCCAGAATCACCACCGACACGTCGGCGGGGAAAGGCTCTTGGTCGGCGTAGGCTTCGAGGGCGGTGAGGATGCCATCGAGGGCCTCCTCGGGGGGGTCGGATGCGTTCCTGGCGAACAGCTTGTAGAAACGCTTCTCGCCGATCTCTTCGCCCGTTTCGTCGATGACACGAACGGCGCCCGTTCCCGCCAAGGCGACGCGGTCGCCGGGGTCCATGGGAACGCGCTTGGAGGAGATGCCGCGGTCGAAGACCGGCCCCTTGTCGAAGCCGAGGGCGATGCCGTCGGGCTGGATGGCACGGATGCCTTTTTCCTTGGCCGACCAGTGCACGAGGGGCAGCTTGTGCCCCGCCGAAGCGACCTCGAGCTCGTCCATCTTGGGGTTGAGCGATGCCGCGAGGACCGTCACGTACATGCCGCGGCGCACTTCGCCGGCGAGGATGCGGTTGACCTCCTTGAGGGTCTCCTCGAGGGAGCCACCCTTTTTGAAGGCCGAGCGCAGGTACGCCCGCGCCATGGCGCCCACGAGGGCGCCGGGCACGCCGGTGCCGCTCACGTCACAAACGAAGTAGATCGTGCGGCCGTCATCGGCTTCGACGACGCCGTGGAAGTCGCCGCCGGGCTCCGCGCTGCCGACGTGCTCGGAGGCCACGACATAGCCCTCGGGGGCCGGCAGGCCCGTGGCGCGCAGGGCCTCCTGGACCTCCATCGCCACCTCGCGCTCGCGCTCGCGAACGGAGAGCTCCACCTCGGCGTCCCGGGCCTCGCGCAGGGACTCGGTCATGCGGTCCATGGCGCTCGATAGGAGCGCCACCTCGCCGCCCCCTTGGGCTCTGACCCGGTGACTTAGATTGCCGTTCGCGATGGTTCGCACGTCATCCACGAGGGCCGTGATCGGCTGGGCGACGCGGTTGGCCACAAAGAGGCCCACCAGCGCGGCGACGATCAGAACAAGGGCCGTCAGCGCGAAGAAGAGTCCGTAGAGTTTGGCCGTCGGATCGCCCGAGGCGTACTTCTCCGGCGCCAGCAGGACGACCTTGTTCTTTTGCTCGGGGAGGACGTAAGCGAAGCCTTCCTCGCCCTCGTGCCCACCGAAGAGGAACTTCACGCGCGCCTTGAGGATGTCGAGGCCGATGCGCTCGGCGCCGCCTTCGATCTGTTTCCAGCTGCTCGGGTCGTTGAGGTACTCCGCCGTGGCCACGGCGGACTGGGAGCGCGAGTCCTTGACCGCTGTATCAATGATCCGGCGCGTGGCCCCCAGCAAGACGACCGCGAAGATCACGAGGACCACGGTGAGGGCCGCGGTCGTGGCGATGGCGAAGCGGGGCGCGATGCGCATCCCGACGCCCTTGGCCTTCTCGTGCCGACCGTGGTCTGACTTACGTTGGCTTCGGTTCGGACTCATCAGGAGATCGGGGGAAGAGAGGAGATCATCCAGTCAGCGGGCTCGAGCAGGAACGTCCGGAGAAGGGCCATGACCCCGAGGCCGTAGAGCCCCGCCACCACGTCGTCGAGCAGGATGCCATCCCCGCCGGGAATACGCTCGAAGCGCTTCACCGGGGGCGGCTTGGAGATGTCGAAGAAGCGGAAGACGACGAAGGCCACGAGCAGGGCCAAAGGAGTCGGCCCCCCTAGCCACGCCACCGTCACGAGGTATCCGACGACTTCGTCAATGACGTAGAAACCGGGGTCCTTGCCGGACACTTTCTCCGACCAGGGCGCCACGAGCCGCCCGATCACGTAGAGCGCGGCGGCCGCCAGCAGGCTCCAGAGCAGGTAGTTCGACGAGCCGCTCAGGGCCCAGGCGATCGCGACTCCGCCGAGGGTGCCGAAGGTGCCAGGGGCAAACGGGCTGAGGCCGAGGCCGAAGAACGTGGCGCCGGTGAGGCAAACACCGTCCTTGAACGAATGCACTTCGCCCAAGAGCGCCTTGGGTCCGCGCAGGCGCGGGACGGCGCCGACCGTCGCTCCCGGCTCGTTGCCGCCGCGGCTCACCCGTCCACCTCGGACAGGATCTGCTTGGTCTTCATGACGTAGGTCAGGCCGGAGCCGATCGTGGTGATCAGCGTGAGCCAAACGAGGCCGGTCACGACGCCGGACCACATCCAATACCACCACTCGCCCCAGGGGAACGCCTCGAGCCAGATGAGTCCGCCCACCGCGATGCTCTGCACGATCATCTTGATCTTGCCAAAGCCGTCCGCCGGGAACTCCCGGCCGAGGCTCTCGACGTAGCCGCGGATGCCGGTCACGAGAAACTCGCGGGCGAGGATCGCGACGACGACCGACGCGGGCAGACGCGGCTCGGACCAGGGCATGACCGACAGGTACACCATGGCGCCCAGGATCAGGACCTTGTCGGTGAAGGGGTCGGCGATGCGGCCGAAAGCGGTGACCAGCTGGTCCCGCCTCGCAAGGTACCCGTCGAGGTAGTCCGTGGCGGCCACGACCGTGAAGAGCCAGAACGCCACGAAGAACGGCGTGCGGTCCTTCGCGATTTCGGCCCGTTCGATGTCGCCCCAGATCGCAAAGATCGCGAACAGGAGGAGCGCCCCAACAAAGCGGATCATCGTGATCCGGTTGGGCCAGTGGGCGAAGACGCCGCCGCCGGGGGTGATCATGGGCGGTCGCCTCCCTCGGAGGCGGCCGCGCTGGGCGCACCGCTTTCCACGCTGCCATCCACCCTGGCGCCGATCCAGTTGAACTCTTCGTCCACATCCTGTCTCTTATACACATCTCCGAGCCCACGAGACTAGGCATGATCTC
>CAJXRJ010000466.1 GCA_913058555.1 uncultured bacterium | reverse complement strand
AGTCTCGTGGGCTCGGAGATGTGTATAAGAGACAGACTCCAGGCCTTGCGCAGCTCCGGCAGCGGAGGGAAGACATAGGTGTGCTTGCCGCCACCACCATCGCGCTCAGGGGAAGCCGCGCCGAGCACACGAAGGTACTTGCCAAGCTTGATGTCGGTAAGGTTCTTTAAGCACGGGTGATACTCACGAACGCTGTTGAGCAGACCATTCCGAATGCCAACACCGTCGATCTCCTGTTCAGTCAGCCACGCACGGTTGGGTTGCGGCTTTCCGTTGGTCCCAATGAAGGGGCGAGGCAACTCACCCTCCTCAAGCAGGCTCAGCGTCCATTGAGCGATCGGAGGCATGCTCTCTTCGATCTGGTCCTTGAGTGCATTCGTCTGAGGAATGTCGGTGTGATCGAAATCAGACAGGTCCATCTCGACCAGCAGCTTCATCAGCGCCTCGAAACCGCCCGAGACCATCTGGCCTTCCATTGCAGTGAAGAAGTCGCGATCCTTCCTATTGCCGTTGCCGACGTCCAAGACGAAATAGCGCCGCTCGTCGTGGGAAGCAGGCACTACCCAGTCGCTGTTGGAGCCCATGATGAGCTTCACACAGTTGGGCCACTGGCGCGCGTCGACTCCCTTCAGCTCGACGCTCATCCGCCTTTCGGTGATCAGCGCTTTGAGGCCAGAATCGTGGCTCTTGCTGTTGGTAGCGAAGATCTCGTCCGCAAACACGACGCAAGCGTCCTTCATCTGAGAGTTGAACTTTCCGATGACATGCTCGACGTTCGTGAGCTGGCGATAGTGCCGGCCCCAGAGACGTCCGAAGAACTCGGAGAACCGGCCCTTGCCCGTGCCCTTCTGGCCCCGCAATACCACGGCGACCTCTGCAGGTACGGCGGGATTCTGCACGGCGCGTGCCATCCACCTAAGCAGGTACAAGTAGTGACCCTCGTCCCCTGAGCAGATGTTCTCCCGAACGTGCTGCAGATACAGCGAGCAGTTCCCCTCAGACGGTTTGAAAGCGAACCCCTGCCACAGATTGAACACGTCTTCAGGAAGCTTCTGCTCAGGCTTGAACATCACGGTCTTGAACGTCCTCCGCTGCGGGTGCTTCACCCACCAGTCGCCGACAAGCTTGTGTTGCGGCACACCGTTCGTCACTCCAACCACAACGGAGCGATTGCTGTGAGTCGCCTTGAAATCGTCCCGCTTCAGGAACTCGATCTCATCCTGCTCGAGGCCATGGTCGTAGTACCCGCGCATGATCCTGGTATTGCCACCAACGGATTCAATCCACGCGTACTCGTCATTCAGTTCCATGAGCAGCGGGTCCTCCGCGCACTCGTGCGCGCGCTCGATCTGCCTCTTGGCATACCGCTCCATGCGTCCGTCGCCGCCTTCGATGACAGACTCGCTGATCTTCCAGGCCTCGTCAGTGATGATCGCGTAGATCATGTCGTCCGAGACTTCGTTCCGGACCAGCTCACAGACCACGTAGAAGAGCGCGGCCGAGCGGTCGATCTCACCCGTGCCGCCCTTGGCAAAGCGGGTGGGGTCGTCGGGATCCATGCCCTGGGCGATAACCACCTTGCACCATGAAGGCACAGACGGCGGCAGCTCCTTGTCGAGGTTTTCGACCCGCTGGACGTTCTCGGAGATCTTGATCGTTTTGCCCGCGCTGCGGCCTCTCTTGGGCGCCGCAACCTGCGGCGCCTTCGTGAACTCGGACAGCTTGTAGCTGACGTCGTTCAGCTCGACGACCTTTGACGGCTCCGCTGTGCGCCCCTTGTCCACCTTCTTCTTGTCGGGATAGTTGATCGTGCCCGCCAGCCTGGCGATCCGGTCGATGTTGTGGCACGAGTCTGCGCCGAAGCGCAGTTCCAGCTGGAGGTTGTAGCGCTTGGCCTCCTCGTAGCGGTCCTCGCTGCCCTCGATCGGGAACGGATCGTCCAGGCGCCAGAAAGCCCAGTAGCCGCCGCCGCTGTCGACCACCGCCGTGGGCTTCGGAACCCCATCAGGCAGATTGGTGGTGAGGAGCGCGAGAATCCTCGCACGCTCCTCTCCCAGGTCCTCATCTGCACGCGGGTCGATGTCAACGTGCAGGTAGGTCATCCGGTCGATGTCCGTCCGCAGCGCCTTCTTCGACATCCGCCCAATGGGCGGGTTGACCGAGAAGTAGACGTTGTGGCTTCCGCCGCTGACGGATTCGAGGAACGAGGTCAGATTCGCCTCCTCGCCAGCTTGAAACGTCGCAGCACGCTGCGAGTGTCTCGAGTCGGTCCGGTCGACGGGGAATGCGTTGACCAGCCAGAGGTCATGCGGGTGCATGAAGCGGAGGAAGTCGGCAGCATGAGCTGACGCATGATCCGGATGGGAGTGGTTGTCGGACTTGCTCACAGCGTCACCTCCCGCGCAACTACCGCCAAGGTATCGGCCTCTGCAGCCACAAGGCGCGCGAGCATTACCGCCCACGCATCCAGTGCGCCAAGGCGGTCGCGAAGGTCCTGGTAGTCGCCGAGGAGGCCGCGCCTCTTCAACTCGAGCCAGGCATCAATGTCGGGCTTATTGAACAAGTGCCGGCGTGCCGTGACGACGGAGTGCGGCGGCAAGTAGCCGCTGCTCTTGTAGCTCTCCAGCGTCCTGTGGGAGAGGTTGGCGTATTCGGCAAACTTGCGGATGCTCATCCACTCAGGCCAATGCCCAGATTCGGGCGCAGTGTCATTCTCAATACGGTCGTGTTGCATTCGATTGGATCTCTCGATCTGTCCGGTGACGCAGAGATCCAGCAGTGTGAATGCACAAAGCGGATCCCGGCGACCCCTTCGGGTTTCCAGAATCCGCTTCGAACCGGCCTAGCGCGGTTAGCGCTAAGAAGCGCCCAACGTTTTGCGTCGGGAATTAAGGGGCTCACCACCGGCATGTCGATGAGCTACGTAATCAACGTACTACGGGCACAGCGGCAAGGCGTTCAAAACTCCCGAATGCGCGCGAAATGCGGCCGCGTAAGACCTAGCAGGTCCAACTCGATACACTTCCCTGAGCTGAGGAGATCCTGTGCGAGATTGCCGAGGTGTTTTGCTTCGGCCGCGCGGCGTTCGCTCTTGGTGACAAATGGCGCGCTAATGGCGGAGTGGGTTTCAGCATGTCCTTGGTCCCTGAGCCACCTATGAAGCTCCTCCCTTCGCCGCCCCTTGACCGTTACCTTCGGTGACCACACCAGCTCAACTCGGATTCCGTTGGGCGTCGTGTGTTCACGCAGCTGAATGGCGAACATATGCTCAGGGATCAGCTCGCCGGCCATCTCTTCGTACTGGCGCTGAGCGCCCCTGTGCTTCAACTCGAGCGCATGCTCGATCATCGAATCCAAGTCCGCCAGCGCCTTCGGGCTTTGCCCGACCGTGTAGTCGCCGTAGTCGTACGAAGGGCTGATCGCCTCACTTGTAGTGCGCTTCTCCATTCCGAAGCCTATCCCACTTTGCCCTTGGAGCTGAGGAACTCCGCTATCTGCTCCACGCAGCCACGCAGGTGTTCGATTGAGGGACGGATGTAGCCTTCAGTGACGTCGTCGCCGCCAGCGAGGCGGTGGTTCATCAGAATCTTGAGATCCAGCGGATGCACTCGCGCTTCATGAGCCGCTGACGCGAACGTATCCCGAAGGCGGTGCGGCGTTGGTAGCGGCGAGACCTTCTGGCCCATTCCGTCATACCGCTGCTCGCGGGCCTGGGCGACATGGGTCACCTGCCCCTTCATGTTCTTCGATGGGAATACCCAGCCACCGTCATTGGCGTAGATGAGCTGGTTCTCGTTGCGTCGGCGCCGAAGTATCTCTAGCACAGCCTCCGCGACGGGGATCGTAAATGCCCGCTCCTCGCCACCCTTCGGCCTGGGCCTTCTGATGCAGCCAGGCGGCACTTCAGTGCCATGGATCACCTTGGGCTCATCTCCCAGGTTCACGTCCTCCCAGCGTGTCATCCGTGCGTCTGTGGACCGTAGCCCTGTGAAGAGCAGGAACCGTTGCAGGTCCCTCCGGATCGGATTGGGCACCGCTTCAACGGCATCGCACCACGCGGGCATGTCAGCCCAATGAATGGGTTGGCGGCGTCGGCTCGTCTTGTTGAACGTCACTCCCACCGTGGGGCAGGGCGGCAGTTCTTCGAGGCGACGGATCGCCGTGTTGTAGACGGCACGGAAGACTTGTAGGACGCGGTTTGCGGCGTAGCGCCCGTTGGCAGTGATGCGCTCGTGTCGCTTTGCACACTCGTTCCGAGTGATCGAGGCGAGCGGTCTGTTCAGCCAATCAGCCAGGTGACGCTCGCATTCCAAGCGAACGGTCAGGATCGATCGCTCGGCGCAGTTCTTGGCCTTCATCCCGGTCTGGTGCCACTCGATGGCTTCGTTGAGCGTGGTCCCGCGGGCCGCCGCTTCGCGCTTCCGGCGGTTGGGGTCGCCTCCCTTGTCCATCTCGACGGTCAGCTCCATGGCCCGCTTGCGAGCAGCGTCCGCCGTCCACGCGGGCATGCGGCCGATCTTCACACGCTTCGACTTGCCGTAGAGGTCCTTCTGGAGGATCCAGGTCATCGTCGAAGGGCCCACGACCAGGCCGAATCCCCTCAGCTCGGTGTCCCAGTAGAACTTGCGGACGACGGCCCTCCCGCTGGCAGTGACTTCATCGGGCGCGGGCGGGAGGCAGTGCTGACGCACGCTCTTGGCGGTCAGCTTGAACTTGTTCTTCGTAGGCATGGCACCTGAAGAATGCCCCAGAATTCAGCTCCGTGCCTTACGTGTCGGACAAGCAAGGGGCTGACAAGGTGCCTGTTGCGTGCGACTTGCGGATCTATTCCGTACCGCCAAAAACATGGATTAGATGCCGTTCCAGGCACTTCCGTGTTTGTTGCGTGTCTCTTCCGTACTCGCGTTGGTCACTTAGGAAGCGGCTGCTCTATCCAGCTGAGCTACGGGCGCATGGGGCAAATAGGATAGCGTGTGGAGTGGGCGGCGACTAGACGCCAGGTGTCGCGAGCGCCAATTGGGTGCGGCGGCGCCGCTCTGATGGGCGTTCTGTGAACCAGTGCGGATGGGAGGCTCGGACGTCGCTAGGGCAGGCCTGTCGAGTCAGTCCATCGCCAGAAGAGGGAAGTCGACGTCGACGTCCCAGTACGCCTGCGTCACCGAAGCGAATCGGCCTTCGGCGCCAAACGCGTGGTGCGAGATCACCTCCGCATCGCGCAGCGCGCGCTCGACTGGACTGCCTTTGTGGATCGACGACGTTCCGGCAGCCTTGGCCAACAGTCGCACAGCGTCTGCACACTCCTGCTGCGTGTGGGCGTACGCAAGGAAGAGGTCAGCCTTCTGGCGCATGGTAAAAGCGTCGCCCCGAGTCGCTTGCTCGAACGCCCGGCCGATGGTCTCATGCAAGTACGCTCGCGCGGCTCGGTGGCGCCCCAAGGCTCGGCCGAAATAGACTTGCGCGAGCGGACGGTGCTTCAGCGTCGTTCTCGACGCGAACGGCGTCTTGCATTCTGCGATTTCGGTCGTCGCGTCCAGCGCAGCACGTACTGCACCGAGGCTCGTGGCCGCCTCCGCCACAGGAATCACGCCCTTGGGCATGCGATACAACGCTCCGCCAAATCGGGGCGTCCTTTCGACGGGGGCCATGAGGTCGATCACGCGATGATTCGGAACGAACGCGTCGTCGGCAACGATGGTGTTGCTCCCCGTTCCCCGCAGGCCGAGACTGTCCCAGTCTTCCTTGATCTCGAGTGCCTCCCTCGGATGATAGACGAGGAGGAAACGACCTTCCGCAACTGCTGTGCACGCGATCCAGTCCGCCACTTGGCAGCAGCTGACGAATGGCACTTCCCCCGATTGGATCCTGCTCAGTGCGCTTGCCAGCGTCGCCGTCAGCGCTCCGGGCGAGAACGGACGACATGCCGCCGCCACAGCAAGGAGTAGTCGAGGCTCGCTCCTGATCGGCGAGCAGGGAGTGGGCTCTGGGCGCTAACGCGCGTACCCTCCACTTCGGCATAACCTTGGCGGCCGATCGCCCCGATCCACAACCAAGCTGGCTCCCCTTCCTGGGTTCCATCACGTCCGAGGCCAAGTGCTAATCAGGCAGCCGGCACCAATCGACTCCACTCCTGCTCGACGGC
>CAJXRJ010000465.1 GCA_913058555.1 uncultured bacterium | reverse complement strand
CAGATGAACGGGTCGGTGATGAGGGCGATGCGGCGACGGCGGTCTCCGCAGTGGGCAATACGCCCACGAGCAAGGTGTGATCCACCGCGACCTGAAACCGGACAACATCCTCGTCGATGCCACGGGCCAACCCAAGGTCTTGGACTTCGGGATCGCGCGCGCCAGTGAGTCCGACGTGTTGCTGACGACGATGCACACCAACGTCGGGCAGATCCTCGGGACGCTCGCTTACATGAGCCCGGAGCAAGCCTCCGGCGATCCGGCTCTCATCGACTCTAGGTCGGACGTGTACGCGCTGGGCGTACTGTTGCACGAGCTCCTGGCCGGTCGGCTGCCCTACGATGTCTCGGACACACCTTTGCCCGAAGCTCTGCGCATCATCCAGGAGGAGGAGCCGCGCCGCCTGAGCACGACCAACACGGTCCTGCGCGGCGACATTGAGACGATCGTTCGGACGGCGCTCGAGAAGGACCGCGATCGGCGCTACGCCTCAGCCGCGGCGCTCGCAGCTGACCTTCGACACTTCTTGCGGCACGAGCCGATCCAAGCCCGTCCAGCGAGCGCGATCTACACATTCGGGAAGTTCGTGCGGCGCAACAAGACTATGGCGATCGCGACGCTCCTCGTATTCCTAGCCCTCACGGCTGGGCTGGTCGTGTCGGTGAAATACGGGCTAAAAGAGGCACAACGGAATCGAGAGATCCTCCGACTGTCGGATCAGCAAAAAGTCGACGATTTGATAGCACGGGCCGACAGCGCCGAACTCGGGACCTTGCATCCAGACAGGATCGATGCCTACTCCGACTGGATCGCCGAGGCGAGTGCCTTGGTCGCGAAGTTGCCCGAGTACGGCCCGCTACTGACTGAGCTTCGTACCCACGCGGAGCCGCGAAGCCCGGAGGAGGCGGCCGCCGAACGCGCGCAGCTCGAACAGGATCGTGGGATCGATAAACGCGCGGGCCGCGTCCGATTCATCCGGTACCAGCTCCAACAGTTGCGCGACGGGCGGGCCGTCGAGCTGCCGACTTTGGATGACGTCCAGTCTCTGGACGCTACCGAGCTACACAGACTCGCATTCAGGTACTTACATCCCGGTCGCAACCCCAAAGGCCGCGAACCCCTTGGGTTGGCCATGGCCCGGCGTGCTTACGATTTGTCGGAAGGCGAGGAGCGCGCAGAGATCGCTGGCACGCTGGCTTGGGGATATATGATTCTCGGTCGCTACGACGAAGCGGAGGCTGTGCCGTTGAATCCCGAGGCGTGCCGCCCCGGGCGACTGGAGTTCCTGACCAAGGTGAGGGACCAGATCGAAAATCAGTTGCCAATCCGCCGCAAGCCCTCGTGGATCCGCACCCTCGAGGGACGTCTCAAGGCACAGGAGAGGCTCTTGGCCGAGCTTCAGGTCGGACTCGACGAGCAACGCGTGTGGCGCTTCTCCGACGAAGCGGAGGACTACCGTTGGTGGCATGAGCGGGTCGAGGAGTTGGTGTCCTCTCTCGAGTCGCTTCGAAGCGGACTATTGGCCGAGGATGGTGTCTCGGAGGCGAACGGTTGGAGCATGCCGAAGCGGCTGCGAGTCACTCAGGCATGGCTGGCGGAGAGCGAGCCGGGTGGCGAGATCGCGGAGCGTTGGCGCGAGCACTTGCCGAACATTCAGGCCGAGTTCCCCGAGTTCGACAAGCCCCAGTTCGGCATCGTGCCGATCGGGCGAGACCCCGTGTCCAGACTCTGGGAGTTCGCTCACTTGGCATCGGGGAATCCACCGGCCCGGTCCGAGGAGGGCCAGCTCCTACACTCCGAGTCCACTGGAATCGTGCTCGTCCTGATGCGTGGAGGTGTCTTTTGGATGGGGGCAAGCCATGAACTGGGGATGCGCAACCACCATACGGACGCGACGGACCACGAGGGCCCGCCGCATCGCGTTCAGCTCTCACCGTACTTCATCTCCAAATACGAGATGACACAGGGTCAATGGTTGCGCCTCACGGGGAACAATCCTAGCCGCGACGCCGCGGGCGCGGGCCGACCCAGGCAGGGCACGGAATGGAATGCGGCCGGCCTGCCGATCAGTCTGCAGGATCCCGTCGACTCGATCAATTGGACGGGTTGCGTGACCGTCTGTCGGCGCTTCGGCCTCGCCCTTCCCACGGAGGCTCAATGGGAGTCGGCCGCACGTGGGGGGACGGACACCACATGGTGGACCGGCGACGAGAAGGAGTCGCTGGAGGGCGCGGCCAACCTCGCTGACGCCTACGCCAAGAAGTCCATCAAGATCAACGGGATGGACCAATTCGAGGCGTGGAGCGACGGCTACATGCTCCGTGCACGCGTCGGCAGCTTTAGAGCGAATCCCTTCGGCCTGCACGATGTCGCTGGCAACCTACGTGAGTGGTGTCAGGACTCCAACGACATGGCTGCTTACTATCAAGAGCTCTCGGTGGATCCGGCACCGGACTCCGAAGGATCTCTCCTCCGCATGACACGGGGGGGGAGCTTCGCCGACCTCGCTACGAAGGCCAGGTCCTCGAAGCGCTGGCCCCTCTCGCCCGGCTCCATCGACTTCTACGTTGGCTTGCGCCCGGCGCGGAAGTTTGTGCGTTGATCGTGCGTTGAGCCGGGCGGGTGAGTGGGCATCGCCGCGTTGCAGTCAGGGGATGGCTGCAACCGCAGTCACAAGTCGTGTTGAGGAGCGCAGTGCGGAGCCAAGCCCCGCACTGCGCTGCGCATATCAATCGAACGTGACCGCGACGGCGTTCGTGAGGTTCGACGTGGCGCCACCATGGTTGACATCTCGGTGCCATGCTTGGAAGCACCACGTCTGTCCGCTCTGAACGGCGTAGGTGCCCATGCCCTGGGGCAGGGCGCGGGGGTCGGCGACGGTGACCAATCGTCCATGGACGCTCGTCTGCTGGAGGCTCGCGATGAAGCGACCGAACTGATTCGCCGACAAGCACAAGTGCCCTGAACTATTCCCGATGAAGGGCACGAAGCCGACGCCCCTGGAGCAGAAGAACATTCCGAATTGGCCCGTGGGCAGGTTGTACGCCTCGAGTCTCAGGGTCGACGTCGAGGGGCTCGGTCGACCGATCACGCGCAACCAGCCCGGACGCCCCGTGGAGTTGGGCCTTGAGGGGCAGTATTGCCATCCCGCGACCGGGATGTCCATGGGGGCGACGCGCGCGCCATAGACGGTCCCGCGACTCGTCCACGTGAGAAGCCCCTCACCGGGGCTCGATGCCCCCGCAAGATCCTTGAGAGTGAGAGAGGGATTTGCAGCATCGAGGGTGTTCAGACTGACTTGCACTCGCCGCTCGGCGAGGCCGATGCCGCCGCCGCCGGCCAATCCTCCACTGGCCCAATAGAGATGGTCCCGGGAACCCGCTTGGGCGGGATCCGACATTAGGTAGGCCACGCCGAAGTGCTCGCCGACACCGGCGACAACGGGAGACCACTGCTTGTGGTTACTGTTCCAACTCTCCTGGAATGTCAACGGTGAGATGCGGGGCGCCACACCGTCTTCGATGATCGCCACCACGACGTCCTCTGACGAAGCAGGGGAATCGTTCGTGTAGGTGATCGCGGCCCGGGAACGACCCTGGAAGACGCCGTAGTCGCTGACCTTGGGCGGGCCCTGATCGAAGCCGCTCATGATCACCCTAGCACTCCCAATCAAAGTGGTACTGTCCGATTCGAGGCTGGCGTACCCGACGTCCATCGGGAGCGAGGAGTTGGTCCGCTGATTCCACGCCACGATGTACTGGAGCTGGTTCTGCGAGTTCAGGCGAGCCGAGTGCGGTGAGATCGAGACGTTCTGGATCGAGTTCGGTTCCGTAACGGTCATGAGGGTCTGGATCGAGCTGGGAAGGCTCAACGTCGTGGCCCGCATGACCGTGGTGAGACTGTTGTGGGCGGACCGCGTGTACACGACGACGGCGTTCGGCACGTCCCCGAGCACATTGGTGTCGCGATCGGCACCGACGTCAATCGAGAGCGGTCGGGACAACCACCCTTCGTCGTGCACTCGTTGAGCACCGGTGACTCCGCCGGGCAGGTTGATCACACGGACACCCAGGCTGCCGACGAATATGGAGAACCTCGAAGCTGCCACGTAGAGAAGGCCCGCTGATTCGAGGTACGTGCACGCCGGTATTGACCATGAGTCGGTTGTGGCGTCGATCACGTAGTAGGCCGGAGCCTGCAGCGACCCACTTCCCGAGACCTCGAGGGCAAAGACATCGTTGTCCCCCGCATTGAAGAATGCCTCGCACACGACGACGTAGCGATCGAGGGCCGCCGAGTAGGTCGTGTCGGTGTGGCCATACGAGTGGTTGGCGGTGCTCGCTACGAAGCCCGTGCTGAGTACCGGGTCGATGGTCAACGGGAGCGCAGCTTGCTCCATGAAGTGCGCCGGCACGGATAGCATGAGCTGGTTCGCGGTGATGCGACTCGACCCAGCGGCTTCTGCCCCCTGACCGCCGATGGCCGTCACCGTTCCGTAGTCGACATCGCCGAAGGGTCCCTCGAAGCACCAGCCGCCTCCGCGGGCCACCGGCACGAGTTCGGTCTCGAGATCGAGGGTCACGATCAATTCACCGCGCCGCGGAAGCGATGCCACTACGAAAGTCTGCTCCGCGCTGTCAGGTCCGAGGATCCAGCGCTCGACGAGGGCGCCGTGGTCGATTTCGACCGTCGAGCCGATGACGCGCGGCGCGCCGGGGGCGGAGAGCTCGAGCGCTTCCCCTCCGATGGTCGCGCTGGCGACCTTGAAGCCGAGCGGGGTATGGCGCAGCGCTTTCTCGCCCAATCGCGGGAAATAGGTCGAGCCCTCGTCACCGAAGCTCATCTTCCAGGTCTTGCCGATGGCCCAGGTCGGGCCGTCGTTTGTGTCATCGAAGAGCGGCCAAGGGATTTCGTCAAACGAGGCGATAGGGGCAGGCGCCTCGAGCTCTTGGGGCACCGCAAAGGCGGGCGCTACGAGCGAGAGGGCAAGGATCGTGGTCGTATGCATGGTGTAGGTGACTTCGGGTGATCGGAATCGAACGAGGTCCAAGCGCAGGGGGTTCGGCGCTGTCACGGGCAATTTCAAAATCACGCCCTCGGCCCATCCCTACGGCCTTCCATTGGCCCCCGGAGTATGATCGAGGGATGACTGACCCCCGACCCAGCGAGGGCGACCCGAGCGAGGCACCCCCGGCGGGAGTAGGGGGACGCGCGTCGATCGATGTCCAACTCGAGGCCCACTTGCCTGCGCTGCGGGCCTTCTTGAGGGCGATCGCGGGTCCTAAGGTCCGGCAGAGCGACGATATCGATGATCTAGCGCAGTCCGTATGCCGCGAGGTGCTGGAGCACGCTGACAGATTCCAACACCCAGGACCCGATGCCTTTCGCCGCTGGGTGTTCCGTGAGGCGCACCGCAAGGTCCTGTCGCGCCGACGGGATAGCCTGGCCATCAAGCGCGGCGGTGAGGCGATCGACCCAGGGACGCGCGCTGGCGCACTAGAGGAGCTGATCGCGCAATACCGATCGTTCACGACCCCCAGTCAGGGGATGGCGCTCGCCGAGGAGGTCGCGCGGGTGGAATCGGCGCTCGATCGTCTTCCTGAGGATCAGCGGCAGGTGGTCGTGTTGGCGCACTTGGCCCAATGGTCGCGGCGCGACATCGCCGAGGAGCTCGGGAAGAGTGAGGGCGCCGTGCGCATGCTGCTGCACCGCGGTCTCGCAGCATTGGCCGTCTGCATGTCGGCACCGCCGGATTGAGTCACGGCGTCTGAGGATTCCGCGGCGCCCCACGAAAGTCGAGATTCCCCGTGACGGGCGTGGGCGCTCGGCGCTGGGGAGGCGCCATGCTCGAACCGTCGTCGATCTTCATATGGGCCGCCTGCTCGGCCGCCTTGCCCGCCGTCCCTCCGGTCGCTCCCCTGGCCGCCCACCCGGCCCAGGACTCCAGCGCAGCGACTGCCATTCTCGCTGCGCGCTGTGGGGCCTGCCACGACGGGACGGATGGCGGGCTCGACGTATTGACGCGCGCTGGGCTCCTGGCCGGGGGCGACGCCGGGCCAGCGCTCGTCCCCGGACATCCGGAGGAGAGTCTGCTGATCGCGGCCGTCGAGCACACCCACGAGACGCTGCGCATGCCCAAGCGTGCGGAGGCGTTGCC
>CAJXRJ010000464.1 GCA_913058555.1 uncultured bacterium | reverse complement strand
CATGGGGGCGGCGCTTGCGCGGGGGTCCAGGGGCGACAGAACGAGTCGCTGCGCTACCACCTTTCGACAGATTCCAGGCGAAGCTCAACAGCCCCGGAGCCTTGCCCGCGCCCGGGGACCCACCGGGGGCCCACCGGGGGCCCGGAAGCGCCGAAGGGTGAGCATAATCCTCCCTGGCCAGCCGGCCCCTAGCACCCCGCGCCAACGGCCAGGACGGCGGTGCAGGGCGTATTTTTTGCCCTCCGCCTGCCATGGGCGGGATCACGCCCACGGCCTTCCACAGTCGTTGAGTGCCGAAGGGGCGCGCCTCGGCAGAGCGATCAGCGGAACTGCACGGCGCGTGCCTCGCTGAGGTTTGACACCGCCGCCCCCCCGATGACGTCGCGATACCAGCATTGCCAGTGGTGGGTGCTCCCAGCCACGGCCGCAACGAACTGGCCGCCGGAGGGGATCCGTGCGAGGTCGACACGAATGCTGGCCGAGCCCGCAGCTCCGCTGCTGAAAATGGCGTTGTTGTACCGCCCGAGGGTCGGACCGTTGATGCAGAGGTCGCCCAGACTCCCGCCTGGGTTGGCGAGAAATCCCAGATCGGACGAAGTGACGAACAGGCCGAACACCTGGAGCGGAAGCCCCTCCACCGTGACGGTGAGCGCGTTGGCCGCGGCCACTTGGCTGCCGGAAAGACAGAGCGTCGCCGGGCTGCCCGTGGAATTGGCGGCACCACTGCAAATGGAGGTACCGCTGCACTGGAGACCCAGATCAAAACGGAAGGCGTCGCTCGCACCGTTCAGGTCAGCGGCCACGAACTCCCGTTCGCTGGACACGAAGTCCACGTAGGCGCCGTTACCAGAGAGCGAGAGAACGAAGGGGTCGGTGGCCCCCGTCACAATCCCAGTGTTCGGAGGCCGCAGGGTCACGAGGGTTGTCGTGGATGCGTCGAGGTCCCGGACAAAGACATTGTTGAACAGCCCAAGTCCTGCCTGGCCGGGGATCACGTCGTTGGCGTCGCTAATCCATGCCACCCGTCGGCCATTCCCAGCGAGGTCAAAGCGCTTGATGTCCCCGTCGCCCCCGGTCGTTGGATGACCCGGACGGTTGCCAATGACCTGGACGGAACCGCTTGCGAAATCCACGTGGAACAGGTCCTGCCGGAAAGAACCGTTCCTGTCCAAGAATCCGGGAACGAGGTTCCCGGCGTTGGTCAAGACCACAAGGCTCGCACCGTCACGGCTGAGGAGGAAGTCCTCTGGTCCGTTGTCCGTGCCCTCGAGGGCCTGCGAAGCGTCGGAGACGGCCAGGTCCATCACACCGCTCGGGTCCACCCGGAACAGATCGTCGTCGAGGAAATTCCGATCCACAAAGCCCGCCACAAGGTCGCTCGCAAGGCTCCGGAACACAATCGTCCCCTCGGCGGCGACCTGTGGCCCGTACGACGTCGAGTCTCCGCCCGTCACGGCGCTGGCAAGGGAGCGACTCACCAGGCGGACGGCGCCCGAAGCGACGTCGTATGCATAGACGTCGTCCCCAAAAGAACCGTTCCCGTCCACGAATCCGGCGACCAGATTGGTCGCCCGGCTTTGGAAGACAACGAGCTGCCCGTCGGCGCTCAACCACCCCTGGCGTGAGCGTCCGTCTGCGGCCTGGTTGGTCCCTGCGGCCCGGCTGACCAGCACTCGGCTCCCCAAGGATCGATCGACCAGGACGATGTCCGACTCGTTGTTGACGTCCACGATCCCAGGCACAACGTCCGGCGCTGCGGTCTCGTAGAGGACGAAGCGGCCATCATCGCTGACCCCCCTGAGGAACGGCGTTCCGCCTGACGGCAGCCCGACGTTCACGGAACTCGAAGAGAGCGTTTCCGTGGCCCCTGAACTCACGTCCTGGGCGTACAGGCCCAGGGTCATTCCATCGTCCATGAAGCCGGGGACGAGGCCCCCGGTGCCGATGGCGCTGAAGACGACGGTCCTTCCGTCACCACTGATCCCCGCGAAACCCGCGGAACTGTAGGTCGTTGTGAGGCCGTTGCCGACGTGGCTCACAAGCCGCGACGACCCCGTGTCAACATCCGCCAAGTAGAGGCTCGGGCCGTTGGAGTAGCGCTGGATCCCAGGCGCAAGGTTCGACGAGCTGGACATGAGGAGAACCCAGCGACCATCATCGCTCACGCCCCGGAGCGAGGCAGCCAGGCTAGCCAGCGATGTGTTGCCGTCCGCGCTCACGCTGGACGTGCCCGCACGCCGCAGGACCGGTTCCGGAGTCAGGCCGGGGGCCCCCGACGCGTACAGCACGCCCCCGTCGCCGACCGTCCCGGAGTCCAGGTTGCCAGCGAACCCACGCCGGAACACGGTGGTGGCGTCGGCGCTCAAGTGCGCGACTGTGTCGCTCTCGTTCGCCCCGATGAGTGCCGACCCCGCGTCGCGGGAAAGCAGCTCCAGGGAACCGGTCGAGAGATCGCGCCGGTAGGAGTTCATCTCAGCGCTTTGCGGATGGGAGAACCCTGCGAGTAGCTGGTCGCTCGTGTGGGAGAACGCGACGGCCGATCCCGTTGCGTCTATCTGGAAGCCTTGGTCCAGGAGCCCAGCTGCGGTGTCCGCCACGTTGGGCTGGCCAGCCACATGGGTGACCAGGTGAACGGTTTGCCCCTGGGTCAGGTCGTAGACGAAGAGGTCGCCCCGCCCGTTCGTATCGACTCCCCCCGCAAGAAGATTGGAGCCCCCATGGGCGTAGGCCACCCAGCGCCCGTCATCGCTGATCCGTGCGGGCCCTCCGAAGCCCACCGACGACTGCTGGGGCTGCCCGGGAAGATGGGAGACCATGCGGTTCTGACCCGTCGAGCCATCGAACACGAAGACCTGGGGTTGGGATGGCTGGGAAACCTGACCCAAGAGCAGGTCGTCCGATTCGGAGGTGAAGACGAGTCGCTCGCCGTCCGCGCTGATGTCTTCGATCCGGCCGCCCTGGGAAGCGGCCTGAACGGTCGACCCCGCCGCATGCGTCACAAGCGTCGTCGTTCCGGCGACGAGGTCGCGTCGAAAGACACTGCGAATGAATGGACTGCCCGCCGGCGGCTGGAAGCCAGCGACGAGATTGACCGCCGCCGTCTGGAAGTAGACCTGGGTCCCGCTGTTTGAGATCCGGACGTTGCTGACCGCGACCGAACCGGAGGGGCCTGACCCCTGTGCGCCGCGGTTTGGGTTGGTTGCGTCCATCGCGACCAGAAACGGTGCTCCCGTTGCCAGATTGAACCCGTAGGCGTCGGCACCTGTGCCCCCGTCCACGAACCCAGGAACGAGGTCCGTCGCGTTGGACGAAATCACGGCCACGCGACCTGCCCCGTCGATATCGATGCTGAACGTGCTCCCGTTGCCCCCCTGCGCCGAATTGGAGGTGCTGCGGGTGAGCGGCACAATCGCGCCGCTGCTGGCGCTGTACCGGTAGGCTTGGTTCCAGCCCAGGCTGTCGAAGCCAGCGACCAGGCCCTCCTCGCGCGAGAGAAAGACGACCACGGACCCGTCGTCACTCATGGCCCCCTCATCGAGGGTGACGTCCGTGCCGCAGGTGACCTGATCCCCGAGGTGAGTCACGAGCTGCGATGTGTTGCTCAGGCGATCGACCAAGAAGAGGTCGTTCGAATCTTCCGAGTCCACCTGTCCGGGCACCACGTTGGAGCTGCGGCTGCTGACCAATACGTATCGCGAGTCCGCGCTCGCGTCGATGAATGCCGCGGGGAGAGCGTCAATCGGCGCCGCGGCGCGGGAGAGCAGCTCGATTTCCTGGGGGGCGGTCGCGAGGACAAGAAGGGCGAGCTGGGAAAGCATACTCATCATGGGGAGCGGACGCACAAAGGCGGCGCATCAAGTGGTTCCGGAGGCCCGGCGACGCCGCAATAGCGAGCGCGACGAAGACGGTGGGCGAGCCCTAAAGTACCTGATGGGCAAGGTGGTCACATGCTCTGCGCGACGGAGCGCGTTCTTTGCTCGAATCGATGCAAAAACGCCCCAAGAACGCCCCAAGAACGCGAGAGTCTCGTTCGCCTGCTTGGGCGCGAGCCCAGTGGCTCGCAGAGAGCCCGGGCGGCTTTCGAGGTGACCACCGCAGCGTCCACGACCTATCCTCCTGTTGTGCGTGACCGCAGTCTGGCGACCTCGAACCATGGAATCTGGAACCTTCAGAATCGTCGCGACCTACGACTTCGAGGACTACGACAGGCTCGTGGCTGAAGGACGCACCGTCACCGGGACGCTCTATGCGGTGGTGGACAACGTTCCGTTTCCGGGGGAAGGCTGGGTCGATTTCACCGGGAGCCAGCTGCCCCATTGGGCCCACGAGGTCCTCACTATGCTTGAGGGGGCGCCGTCCGTTCGAGACCTCAGATTCATTAATGCTCCGTTGGCGCTGCGCGTGCATACGCAACCACCGTCGGACCAAGTGCTCGTTGAGGCCATCCACAAGGGCGCGGTCATTCACCGTGAGTCCCTGACGGCGTTACGCCTCTGCGAAGCCCTTCGTAGCGCGCTGGCGGACATTGCCGAGACTCTGCATGGGCGCGGCAAGGACTCCTCCCAGATCGACCAGACGATTTGGTGGCTGGACAAGGCGATGGAAGGGATGGGCTGACGCGATACGGGGAAACAGAAAGGGGCAGCGGGTCACGGGCAAGGGGCGTTTGCCTCGGCGTTATCAGTAGCTATGGGGCGGTGCCGGGTGCGGCACCCGTTCAGTCCACCATCATCCGCAGCCGCAGAACCTCGAACGCAAGGGCAACAGCCAGCACGGACACAAGAAACGAGTAGATCTTCCACTCCCTCGTCTTATCCACTTCGGTCGTGCGGGGGTCCGGTTCCATCGCTGCTTCGTTTGTCATCTCGTGTCTCCAGGTGGGCGACGCTCCGTGTCGTCCTCACGGAACACGGACGCGCTGCTGCCACGGTTCTTCCCCGAAACTCCTCCGGCGCGACAAGAGCTTCCCGCCGCTGCCCCAGGTCGCTCGGCCAGGCGAGAACGGCGGAGCTACGACTCGTTCGACCGGCGGACGAAGTCGCGGCGAATCCGCAGCACGCGCAAGAGCAGCCAAACCGCGCCCAAGAGAAGCGGGATCCAGGCAAACCGCAGCCGTGCTCCCAGCGTCTCGCTCGACTCCCGGATCTCCTGAAGGGTCCCAGCGTGGACCTCGCCGCCGCTGGCCTCGTCCACGACGAGCGCCACGCTGCCCTCCCCGGGCACCAGACGTCCCGTCACGACAAAGGTCGCCCCCGCCTCCACGTAGCTACGCTCCACACGCGCGCTGGCCGAGCGCACGGCCCCCCACTCTTCCGGTAGGGGCCAGTCCTGATCGAAGTAGCGATACCCCACCGTTCGGCTGAGCCTAGGTGAACCGCCGTCCGTCAGGCGCTCTGGCCGCCCCACTCTCGACGTTTGGATCTTCGGGATGAGCTCTGGCGCCACCTCCAGCCGAATCTTGGCCTCGTCGTCGATCAACCACAGAGATTCCGGGACCTGCTCCCAACGATGCAGCACCGCCTCCTTCGTACCTTCACCGGCCTCCGTGGACTTGACGATCAGCTCGACGGACCCAAAGACGACTTCAACGCTTGCATCGTCCGGCATCAAAGCGGAAGTGTTCGCACCGAGCGTGCCTTCGAGTCGAACCAGCGACGTCTCCTCCGACCGCACGGCCGCCTCCGCAACCGTGAGCGCGGGAGTGTCCTCCAGCGTCCCCACCGTTCGGTACGCGTCGCCCCGCAAGGAGGCCAGGAGAGTCCCCGCAGCCGCTACAAAGCCGACCAGCACAAGCCCCCATTGCAGCGTGTAGATAGCGTGCTCCCGTTGACTGACGTTCCGAGGAATGTCCAGGAGGAACGTCCGGCGCATCTTTGGGGGCTTCATGGATAAGAACCTGCAATGGGAGTTCCCTGACCACTTGCATTCCCTGGGATTTCGTCGCCGGTCCGTCCCGATGAAGGACGTCGCCAAAAGCGAGCGTGGTACGGTGCATCGCCGTCAAATCGCCTGATTTCGCCAAGGCAAACCTCCCAGGGGGCGCTCCAGTAGCCGAAGTCACCATGAAGAACCCCACCCTTCTGCCCATGGCGCTGGTTCACCTCCTCGTTCTGGGGTCCTGTGCCACGCCCGCCCCGACGAACTCGAACGACGCCGCCCCGCGCTACGCCCGGGGCGGCGT
>CAJXRJ010000463.1 GCA_913058555.1 uncultured bacterium | reverse complement strand
GAGATCATGCCTAGTCTCGTGGGCTCGGAGATGTGTATAAGAGACAGATGCAGAGCCCCGCACAGCCGTTCCCCGACGTTCTGGAAGAGCACTGGGACGACCTCGACTTCCTGATCACCCAGCGGGACGAGATCGTCTTCGACAAGGACTACGCCCTCCACGAGCTGGCCGAATTCGAGGAGCGGATCGAAGCCCACCTCGACGGCGTTCGCATCGCGGGCGAGCCGGGCCTCGCCCAGGCCCGCGAAGTGCTCGAGGACGGCTCCGATGACGGGGCGGTGCAGGCCGCGGCGCGGCTTCTGGTCGAGAACGAAGCCGGCGACAAGTGCGTCATGAAGGCCCTGCACGAGGGCCCGTCCCTCGCCGTCGCGCGCGGTCTGCGGCACGTGCCGGAATGCCTTGAACGACTGCAGGCGGCGCTCTTCGAGTGTGCCACTGGCGCCGCGGAGCCCGCGGCCCAAGCGGCCGCCCGCGACGTGCTGACCTTCCACCGCCAGCCCGCCCCGATGGCGGACGCGGCCCTCTGGTCGGACGGAGACCCGGACCTGCGCTCCGCCACCTGGCTGTCCACCGCCCGACTGGGGATGCTCAGCCCCGGCCACCTCGAGACGGCCCTTGCCGAAGGCGATCCCGCCGTGAGGGAGACCGCGTTCCGCGCCCTGGCCCAGGGTTCGGTGCCCGGGCTTGTCGAAGCCCTCCGGTCCGCCGCCTTCCACGGAACCAGCGATGTGGGCCAGGACCCCGTGGCCCTCAAGATCCTCGGGGCGCTCGGCTCCATGGACGACCTCGACGCGATCCTCTCCGTCGCGGCGCCGGCGCCGGAGCCCACCGAAGCATCGACCGCCCTGCGGGTGGCCGCGCTCGAGGCGCTCGGCGCCCTTGGGTCGCCGCGCGCCCTGGGCTGCCTCGCGGAGTCCATCGAGGACGAAGCGACGCGCGAGGCCGGCCTCGATGGCTGGACCCGCATCACCGGGCTTGAGCTCGACCCAGAGACGGCCTCCCGCGCGCAGCTCGACCGGGCGGAGGCCGCTTGGCTCGAAGGAAAGGACCAAACCGCCCTCTGGCAGGGCGGATACGAGATCCCGGGTGGCACCTGGGCCGGCCTACCGGGCCTGTCCCTGCGCTCCCGTCGCGACCTCTACCTCGCGCTGCGTCGCTCCGGCAGCACCGGTGACCACGAGCTCGAGGCCTTGGCTCTCCGCCAGCAGCGCTGACCGCGGCGCTATTCTCGCGGGCCGGTCTCCCGTGCCGACGCACCGGCGAGACCGAAGCGCTCGATCAGGACGACGGGGCACGGCCCAGGGAGATCGACGACACCGTGCCGTCTTCGCCCGCGGCGAGCACAAGACCCGCGCCGCCGCTCCCATAACCACGGGCGACTTCTTGCTCGAAGAGGCACACGCTCGCGAGGGCGTGCACCGCACCGATGTCCCCGAAGGATGCGGCGGGAAAGACCGTGGTCACCCGATCCATATCCGCCGTCTCGTTCGCCTTCACGAGGGCCGTGCCGTGGGTGTGGGAGCGCCACTCCTCACCGTTCACGTCGGAGTACATCTGCGTGATGGACTCTGGATCGATCGAAGGCGCCATCTGGGATCCAAGGGCCGTGCCGAGGCGCTGGGCGGTGGGCACCACATCCGATTCGCTCTCGAGGGGAAGGAACCCGGTGGAGGCGTGGTGGAAGCCCGTGATCGAGGGGAGCCCCTCCCCCGACTGGCCGCTCACGCACACGCAAGCCGCCGCTTCCCCGGGCATCAACCCCGCGGGTGACTCAGGTCCCTTGAGGCGTTCGGCCTGCTCGAGGACCATGAGGCTCGTCGTGTCGAGCCACGAGTCCACGGCCAGCACAAGCACGCGCTCAATCTTGCCAGACCGGGTCAACTCATCGGCTTTTGCGAGGGCGAGGGCCGTGCCTCCCGATCCCTGGAAGACCCACTCGGGTTCGCAAGGAAGCGGGAGGTCCGTGAGCGCCCGGAGCGGCTCGACGAGCGAGCTTTGAACGATCGCGGGGACCTGGTCTTCGGGCCACCCGAAACGATCGACGTCGATGGTCGGAAGCACGAGCACGAGCGCTGTTTTGGCCCTCGCATCCGGCGCCGGCCCGTCCTCGGAGGCGCGCAGGCAATCGCCCACGGCCGCGAGGGCGAGCTGCAGCCAACGGCCGGTCTGCTCGAAGCCGTCCGTGAGGTTGCGGACCGGGTGACACGGCAGGGGAACCTGCATCTCCTCGGGGTCGAAGCCCGCGATGCCGTCGATGGTGTCGGGACGCACGATCCCGGCCCGGGCCGCCGCTGCGCTCTCGCGCACTCCATGGCCCAGGGACGTCACAAGCCCAGTTCGTTCGATGAAGAGCTGTGTCATCGGCCGCCTCCCGAGGGGGTCAGATCGCCGCCGATGGGGAAGGTCTTCCAACCCTCTGCGTTCACGGGGCCGGCGAGGTCAAATCGCACGGCCGTGGGCGGACAGAGGCGCAGGGAATGGGGCCAGCCCACGGCGCGCTGGGACGCCAGGCGCGCCCAGGCCACAAGCTCCACGGACACTTTGCCCGTGGTCGCACGGTGGTCCATGTCGTATTGGCCGCTGGCGACCTGCTCCTCGAGCAGCTCCACGAGGGACTCGGCGAAGTCGCTGGCCGTCTCGGCGAGGGCCGCGCCGTCGCGTTCGTGGAGGGCCTTGCAAGCGGCGAGTCGCAGCTCGCCGCCGTTCAGTTCGGTGTAGCGTTCGAGCACCGCTTCCACTTCGGGGCCGCGCGCGTCCGCGTCGCCTGCGGATAGGGCCAAGAGAAGCCGCGCGTAGAGGTGCTCTTCCTCGTACTCCAAGGGCTCACGCAGCGCCGCCGCCGCGCCGTCGATGGCGCGCAGCGTTCCGAAGTCCCCGCAGGCCACCGCATCGAGCAGCGGCTCGAAGCGGCCCAGGACACGGGATCCCTCGGGGCACTTGGTGTAGAAGTGCCCCCACGCCCCCGCGCTCTTGCCGAGGTACTCGAACATCGGACCCGGCATACCTGAATTCAGGTAGAGGCCCACGCCCACGCGGCGCGCCATCTGGCCGTACTCCAAGGCCGCGCGCTCCGTCCCGGTGCCCGCGAGCAGGAACGGCAGCCGCTCTTGCGCCGCCATGCCGCACGCCTTGATGGACAAAGGCACGTAGGGCCGATCAACCACGGGCGACCTCGAGATCCTCAAACACGAGACCGCGAAGGCCCATGGACCCAAGGCGCTCCGCTAGGTCCCCGCGCACGACGTAGCTGCGCGGCTCGACCTTTGGGCGGAAGAGCGCGGGCGCCCCTTCGATCTTGGAGGGATCGAGAACGATCTTGTCCACGTCGACGACGTCGTCGTCGAACCAATCGATCTCCGACGCTTCGTGATCGGCGCAGTCAAAAGTGCCTATCGGGCTAATGATCCAGTGGGGCCCCCCATCGCCCGCGGGCCGGCCTTTGTGATTCAAGATCTCAAGCGGAAGGTATTCGGTCTCCGCGCCCTGGGCCTCCTCGATGGCTTCTTTCACCCGGGTGCTGACGATCAGCAGTCCGCGCGTGTTGCCAATCACATCCGGCACGATGCGCCCGGGATAGGCGTCTTCCATTCGGATCGTCGCCCCTGCCGGGTATTCGTCGGCGTTGGGGATGCCCTTCGCCATGCGAAAGCAGGTCATCTCTGTTCCCAAGGGCGCCCCTTCGAAGAAGCACGCGTCGTCGTCGGAGGTGACGCAAACGTCGATCTGAGCGAATCGGTCGGTCATTGGTTCGGATAGGGCATCTGATCGATGGCTTCGCCCGCGGTGAAGTCGCGGATCTTGCGGAAGAGCTTGAGCGAGAGGTTCACGAGCTTCTTCTTATTGAGGTCGGCTTTGATCTCGGGGTGAGGCTTGCCGTCATCGGCGTCTTTGCACGCCTGGATGTACTCGTCAATGATCGCCTGCAGCTTCGACTTCACCGTGGCGTTGTAGCCCTTGTGATCGAACTTATCGGCGGACGTGGCGAGGCCCAGGTGGCGCGGTAGGTTCAGGATCTTGCCTACCTCCGCATCCATGGGCATGAACATCATGTTGTCCTTCTCGTTGACGTTGTACTTGGCTTCGAGCAGCGACTGCTTGCAGAGCGTTCCGATCCGCGGGTCGGGATCGGAGCTCTCGGTGATCATGGCCAGCAGCGTGCCCTTGGGGATCAGGTGGTGCGCGTTGTTCCACCAAGGCCACGTGTCCTTCGTGAAGTTCTTGCCCTTCTTGATCTTCACCTTGGTGGAGTTCTTGAACTTGGCGCGCATGATGTCGCGGGTGGGGCCTTCGACGTCCCAATCCCCGGGCTGGGGCGGATCGATCTCGCTGGTGTAGTGTGCGGGATACATCGCTCCAGACCTGGCCTCGTAGGCGCTCGTGGGCGTCTTCGTCGTGACGTGGGCGTAGTCCTCCAGCTTGCCTTTCATGTCCCGCGAGTGCTTCGCGATCTCGTGGGCTTGCCACCGATAACAGCAGCTACCGCGCGAATAGCCGCCCTTGTGACCCCATAGGCATGCGCCGCCGCTGGTCTTCTTCTTGACGACCTTGTGCAGGTCCTTGTAGTCCGCTTCTTCGTGGTGCTTCTTTCCCATGGCTCACATCTTCTCGCCGCAAAGCAGGCACTCGGGAACATCCATGCTCGGAAGGGCGATGATCGGCCCTTGAAGCACGGGGAACGGGGGCGTGTTCTTGTCGTTGTGCAGCATGATGTCAAAGGCGCGCGTGGCGTTCTTACCTTCGAACTTCACGTCGAACGAGAAGAGGATGAACTCGGCCTTGCCCTTGGTCTTGCTGGAGATGATGCCGCCGGCGGAGCCGGGCTCGTCGCCCGTGCTCATCTTGAAGTTCGAGTCCTTCGTGCACGTCGACTCGCCGTCGCACTTGACCTTCTTGGTGCCCTTCGCGGTGTCCGACGACATCGCGATGTTCGGGTACGGGATCGGGATGGGTCCGGCGGGCGTGGGCGTTTTGCACACGTCCGGAAAACAAATCGTCACGCCGTTGGACGACTTGTGGACGACGCTTAGGAAGTTGACTCCGACGGTGACGGGCATGGCAGGGACCTGGGGGTTGGCGGACGGGAAAAACGGACGAGCCTCGACGGTCTACTGAACCGGGTCGAGCTTGAGGGGTTGATCGAAGGGGATCGGCGCGGGCAGGTCGGCCGTATCGGCGGGCAGACCCTCCGCGGCGATGACGAATCCGGCCAGGTCGTGGGCTCCGCGCGGCACGGCGAGGGACCCTCGCCAGGTGAGCTGGATCGACATGGCATCGGTGTCGACCACGACCGTGTCGAGGGCCATCGCGATGTCCTCGGACTCGGCCGTCTGGAGCTCCGCGAGGACGGAGGGTGGCAGGACGCCGGGGAGCTGGAAGACGATCTCGCCCGAGGCGGTGGCGCCCCTGGCGACGCCGCGCTCGTCCCCGCGGAGGGGAGCGGCGGAGCTGAGCCCAGGCGCGGCCGCCTGGAAAAAGCGGCGGTCGAAGTCTTCGGGGAGCATCGGAGCCCGGTTTTCCGCCCAGGACTCGTCGTAGGTGCCCGCGAAGTCACGCCGCGGGGTCCATCCGGCCCCGGTGAATCCAAAACCCGCGGGGCGAACCCGGGCGGAGTAGGACGAGGCCTCCTCGCCGATTCCCTCGATATTGGGAAGCGGAGCCCCCTCCGCAAAAGGGGTCAGGCGCCTGCGAAACCCAACGCCGAAGGGGTTTCGGGTCTCGCCGCGGTGGTGGTCGGGGTCCTCGGAGTGACGATCCCACCCGCCGAAGGCCCTTTCCCAGACGAGGGGAATGCGCTCGAAGGGCTCGGGCTTGGTGGGCACCTCACGGAGGAGCCGCCTCTGCCAATGGCGATTGCCCCGGACCCGGGCCGAGGCGCGCAGGCCCGCGAGCTGGAAGTCGACTTCCATGTCCGCGACCCCTGATTGGGGCGCGTGGGCGTGGCCGACGAGGGCCACGTCGGTCCCAGGCTTGGCGAAGGCCACCTGGGCCTCCATGCGGTCGCTGGTCTCCCCGGGTTCGCCGTAGGCGAGGCCCCCGAGGCGGACGGGGTCCTGCACGGAGGCGAGCAGCGGGTCCTCGCCCAGGACAAACGTCCCTTTGACGATAGGCACCGCGACGGGCCGGCCGGCTTCGTCGGTGACGAAGAGCGCCTCGAAGGCAAACGGCGTCGAATTGTCGACCTCGGGGTGGCCCATGAGCAGTGGAGCAATGG
>CAJXRJ010000462.1 GCA_913058555.1 uncultured bacterium | reverse complement strand
TCGTCGGCAGCGTCAGATGTGTATAAGAGACAGCCCCTTCCACGGGCAACCACAGCAAGTCGCCCCCAAACGCCAGCTTCTCCTTGGGCAAAAAGAACACGAGGAAGTCGTCGGTGTGCTGCGACGCACCCGCGGCCTCCACGGCCACGAGTCGCGCCCCCGAATCGTCCGGGGACCACCGGTCACCGGACGCCACCGCGATCACGCGGGGCTCCCCCTGGCGTTCCGTACGGATCTCCCTTGCCAGCCGATCCGGGAAAAGCGTGCGCGGCCGGTACAGGAGATCCTCGATGTACGGCGCGACGCCCTCTGGGCAAACGATGGCGGCCCCCGCCGCCACGAAAGGCCTCATCGCACCGACGTAGTGGGGATGGTGATGGGACGCGAGCACGTACGCGACCCCGAGATCGGGACGCTCCTTCTGCAGCGCCCTCAAGACGGCGCGCCCAACGCCGGTGGACACGGGCGCCTCCATGACGGCCCAGCCCTCGGGAAGGGCCAATGCAAGGACCCGCGCATCGTGGCGCGGGATCCGCACTTCGAAGAGATCATCGCCCAGCACCTCCCACTCGATCTCCACGTCGTCTGGGCCCATCGCCGACTCCGGGCTCTTCTCCCTCGGCGCATGGAAGCGAACCGTCCCCGTGTCGTCGTTCACCGATCCGACCCGGACTTTCATCCACTCCCCCATGGGCCCCGTCATGGTGAATCCCGAGGCGACGCCGGGGAAGGGCCCTGGCCCGTCGTCGTAGGCGAGCCGTCCCACGACGTCCCCGAGAAGCTCGTCGTGCACGAGCCAATCGACGCCAACGAGCCCGGGCACCTTTTCCCCGCCGTACTCAAGCTCCACCGTCCTCAGCAGCACCTCAGCCCCGGGGATCTCAACCAGGATGCCGGTTTCGCCCTCCGTTTCCACGACCCCACGCACGGCGCCAAACCTCTCGAGCAGGCACACGAGCGCTTCGGGGAACACCGCGTACTGGGCGAGCATGTCCTCAACGTTCTCGCGCAGCCCAAGCTCCGATTCCCGCTCCGCCACGAACCCGCGGTAGCGGCTCTTCCTTTCCTTGGACCCCGGCGACGCGGCGTCCCACGTCAGCTCGTCCATTTCCCAACCCCATGGACTGCTGAAGACCCGGAGCGACTTGCTCCAAGAACGTTCGCGCAGGGAACCTGGAACCGGCCCGTGGAACAGGTTCATCGCCTGCACTTCAAGGCCCACGCCGAGCCGGTGGCGAGGGGGCACGAGATGGTCGCGCAAACGAATGATGAGCGCCTGGGCCCGCGCGCCATTCTCAGACTGGAGCTGCAAGGGCGAAGGAGCCACGCGGGCCTGGGGCCCATTTCCAGCACTGTCCTGTGCGAAGGCCCCTGGCGCCCCCCCGGCCATCCACGGAAGAAGACTCAGAATCAGCCAGCGGGAGGGGCGGTGGAAGGAGCGGTGGGGATCGGTCATGGCGGTCGTACGCAGGCGGCCCCGGGCCGTTGGGGGAATCCACCCGATCACGGGGCTCGGCCCCCACAACGACCCTGTGGGACCCGCTTTCCCCCCCGCCCCAGGCGCTACTTGACGACGCTGCCCCACCGGCCGGATACCCTTGCCCCGTGACCCATGGCGAATCGAACGGCACCCCCGGGGGCGCGGGCGGAGAGGACGAGTCCGAGCTCGACCTTGAGCACGCGATCCTCCTCGATGAGCTAGCGGCCGAGTTCCTCGCTGCAAAGCAAGGGGACCCGAGCGTCACCCCCGAGACCTTCGCGTCCCGTCACCCCGAGGCCGGCCCCGACCTGCTGGCGGTGCTGCGCGGCATGGGCGCCCTGCACCGAGTCACCCCCGACGACGGCCCGCTGCGTCACGGCCAAAGCGTCGGCCCGTACCGCGTGCGGGACGTCCTCGGCCGGGGCGGCATGGGCATCGTCTACGAGGCAGCGGAGGTTGAACTCGGGAGAATCGTCGCCCTCAAGGCCATGGACGCGGGCAAGGCCGGATCCAAGTTCCGGGCGAGATTCTTACGGGAGGGACGCGCCGCCGCGCGCCTTGATCATCCGAACATCGTTCCCGTCCTGGGCGCCGGTGAGGACGGTGACATTCTCTGGTATGCCATGCGCCGCATCGACGGCGAATCCCTCGACCAACTGGTGAAGGCCCTCTCCAGCGGAGCAGGTTTGCGCGGCGACTCCAACGGCGACGACCCGAAGGGTGGCGGCCCCACGGGCGGGGCCTCCAGGGCCGACGGCGGGATGGGCAGCCCTGCGCAAGTCGCCGCCCGGCGCGCGGAAGAGGCCCGCGGTCTATTGATGAGCTCCGGCGACCGCTCGCGCTCGGCCTTGATCCAGCGCGGCTCGCCCCACGAACGGGCCGCGGTGCGGGTCGCGTTTCAGATTAGCGAAGCCCTCGGTTACGCCCACTCGTGCGGGATCTTGCACCGGGATGTGAAGCCGGGGAACGTCCTGCTCGATCGGTCGGGCAATGCTCTCCTCACCGACTTCGGCCTTTGCAAGGTCTCCGGTGACGAGAGCCTCACGGCGGCGGACGACATCGTCGGCACGCTCCGCTACCTGGCGCCCGAGTCCCTGCGCGGCCAGACGGACGAACGCGCCGATGTGTATGGCGTGGGCCTCATCCTCTACGAGCTCGTCTGCCTGAAGCCTGCGTTTGAATCAGGCACCAAGCGCGCACTGATCGACCAGATCCTCCACGCAGAACCCGTCCCCGTTCCTGTGGCGTGCCCGGGCACGGACGGCGACCTCGGGCGCATCATCGCCAAGGCCGTGGCGAAGCTACCGGAGGAGCGTTACCAAAGCGCGGCCCTGCTTGCCAAGGACCTCTCAGCGTTCCTTGAAGGACGCCCCGTGGAGGCGCGGCCCCCCAGCGCGCTCTACCTCGCTCGCCTCTTTGTGCGCAGGAACAAAGCCCTTGCTGCGACCGCCTTCGCCGCGCTGCTTGCGGTTGCCGTATCCACCACGTTCTACGTCACCCAGCTGCGCTCGGCATTCCAATCGGCCAGCGAAGCGCGCGACGAAGCCGTCGAAAGCCGGGCGGACGCCCTGGTGGCCACCGCGGAAGCCGTCCTGCGGGCGGGCGACATTCACGGTGCTGCGAGCATCCTAGAAGACGTCCCCGCAGAACACCGAGGCTGGATGTGGCGCCACCTTTCCACCCGCGCGGGTAAGGGCCGGATCGTCGGCGAGTTCCACTCAGGCAAGCCGATCCACCTCTCATCGGTGCAGGACGGGGAGTACCTGCTGGAATCGGGCTGGGACGGAGCGGCCCTTCGACGCGCAGCGGACCTTGAACTCGTCGGCCAGCTCAGCATGCCGAGCCTGGGTGCCATCCCCGTGAACGGTGGCACCGAGTGCATTCACCTCACGCGGCTTCGGTGGGACCTCTCGCGGGTGAAGTGGACCGACAACCTCACGCCTGAGGTCACGAAGCTCCGCAAGCTCGGGGGTCAGCCGTACGCCATTCACGTGACACCGGACGAGAGCGAGGTCCTCGTGCTCGACTACGGGCGCGAGCTCTACGCCGTTTCTTCGGCCGACGGAACGGAGACTTGGCGCCGGCCGATGATCGATGCCAGCGTGCTGGTTCCAACGGGCGGACGGTGTTTCGTGGCAGGGCTCCTGGATGGACGCGTGCTCACCGGCGACGACGATCCCGAGCGAGACCAAGAGATCTACCGGCACCAAGGGCAGGTGACGGCACTCATGGTCGAGGATGGCCTGCCCATGGCGAGCGCCTCCAAAGAAGGAGACCTGATCCTCTACCCGGCGATCACCGGCGGGCCGACCATCCTGGTGACCTTCGACGGAACAGTCCATGGGTTCTGCAGAACGACGATCCCCCACCTCGTGGCTGTGCTCCTCGGGTCCAACACCACGGCAGTCGTCGACGTTCGGTCCGGACACGTCGCACGCGTCTGGACCGGCATGGAGACGGAGCCAAGGAGCACCGTCGTCGTTGGCGGGAAGACCCTCACCGTGCTCGACAACAGTGTGATCGTGGAACACACGGCAGAGGATCACGACGGCCGCATTGGACTGCCCACCGGCGTCGGCGGCGCAAGCGAACTGGCGATCCGCTCCGCCACCCATGATGCGCCCACCGTGATCGCTGCCCAGACCAACCTCCAGTCACTTCGGATCTACAACCTTGGGACAGGAATCGTGCGGGACATCCCGATGGGCGTTGGACCCGGCACGGTGGCCCCCAGCTTCAGCCCGGACGGGCGGCTCGTCGCTTCGGGCGCGCTCGTGGTCGACATTGACAGCGGAGAGGTACTGCTCGGGGGCCTGGAGCTCGACCTGGACATACATTCTTCTGTTTGGGGCCCGAATGGGGAGCTCTACTTGGGCGCCCTCCGAAGGGTGAAAGGAGAAAGAGGGGTTCGTATCTGGCGATGGCGGGAAGGCGAATCCTTCCCGACGATGATCTCGGACGACAACGTCGATATCGGCTCCATGCAAGTGCGGCTCCTGATGCACCCGAGCGGCAGCACGATCTACGCCGTCGACGGAAGATCCTGCATCAGCGCATGGTCCCTCAACGATCTGGAGCACCTCTGGGTCACCGAGTATCCGGGAGCTCTCCTGCAGACGCCCATCGTCCACGCGGCGGCGGGCACCATCGTCCTTGCCTGCGCCGATGGCATCGTGCGCAGCTTCTCACTGGAGACCGGTGAGGAATTCACCGATCGCCAAATGAAGGTGGCCCCGAAGGGCAGCTTCGAGCGGGCGATCGCCAGCATCGTCTTCGGTCCTGAGCCCGGGATGTTGACCACGTGCAACCGGGAAGGGTCCGTGGAGATCTGGGACCTGGCAAGCGGCGACCGCCTGGGCAACCTGGCCGCCTCGGGAAGCGAGTTTCGCACCATCGCTTTCGATCCGGCATCGGGCTGGATGGCGGCCGGCGGCGTGGGGGGATCGGTCGTTCTCATGGGCTCAGGGGAGTCTCCCGTGATCGCACGGGAATTCACCGGAGACATCGGTCCGAAGCGACTGCTGCAGATCGCCGAAGGGAGCCTGCTCACCGGCGAACCTGGTCAGCGCGCTGTCCTGACCGCCCGCGCGCTGGTGCGGTCCCTGGGGCGCCAGGCCAAGTTTCCCAATGTCGACGAACTGGCCCCGCTCATGGACCGCATTGGGAGCCGATTGGGCGAGCTTGCATCTGGTGACTAGTCGCCGCCATTTCGAGCGAGGACCCACGGTCGAGTCGTCCATGGCCGGGTCCTGATGGGCGTCGTTCCTTGGGTTCCCGTGCAACCTTGGCGATCCCCGCCGGTCGTACGAGCGGAATGAGAGAACCAACGGCCGGGGAAGGTGCATGGGCTCGGCGCGAATTCCATGGCCGACAGGACCAGGGCACCTCCCCCGGCCATTCCCCTGACTCTGGTTCACCGCTCCCTCCGGAGTGCGTCCGTCCTGGCACTGCGGCACCTCAGCCGCCGCAGTGCCTGCCGCCGCAGTGCCTGCCGCCGCAGTGCCTGCCGCCGCAGTGTCCGCCGCCGCAGTGTCCGCCGCCGCAGTGCCTGCCATCATTGGCCGGCGCCGGGGCAGCTCTCGTCGGCGCGGGATTGGCAGGTCCGTGGACCGCCCAGGCCTCCTTTCCCCTCGCTGGGCTCCTGGTGGGGATCGGCGCGTGGATGATGCATGCGGGCCGCCCCAGGGGGCTGCAGCTCTGGATCGTGCTGGGCATCCTCCTCGCCAGCGCGTGGCACGGAGGCTCCTCTTCCGGAACCCGGGAAGAGACGGGCCAAGCGGGTCGCATCCACCGGTCGACCCGCTGGAATTCACGCACGCCCGGGCTCCTCGGCCACCACCTGGTCTCTTCGCGATCCGAGGCGCGATTGCTCCTCCCCTTGGGCAGCGTGCGGGAGACGGAGCACGTCTGGCTCGCCCCCGCCTTGCCTGGACGGAGGTGGGCACGGTCGACGGTCAAGCACGGGGTGGAGCGGCCCTTGCCCCGGAGCCCATCGGCGGACCAATGGGTACGGTTGGCGTCTGCGGATTCCTCCCACCTTGGGGCCCTGGGGTGGCGCCCGCTCTGTGGGTTGCGGGACGCCTTTGAAGCCGTGAGGCGCCGCGGCGTAACGAAGATGGCGAGCCGCCCAAGCCCCACAACGAACGGGCTCCTCAGCGCCCTGCTGTTCGGTGAGACCCGCCACCTGTCTCTTATACACATCTCCGAGCCCACGAGACTAGGCATGATCTCG